>JAKART010000120.1 GCA_021819255.1 Acidobacteriota bacterium | reverse complement strand
ATCTTAGAAAATAGATGATGATAGACGAATATGGAAAAAGCTCATCCCTTCACCCTCGTTGGAAAGCAAGCCGTTGTCACCGGGGGCGCCAGCGGCATTGGCCTGGCCACTGCCCAGGCCTTCGCAGATGCCGGAGCTCATGTCACCATCCTTGACTTGGCCGCGGCTCAGGCTTCTGAAGCCGCCGCATCGCTCTCCCTGCCCGGGCGTGGCATCGGCTGCGACGTCACTGAGCCCGCCAGCGTCGAGCAGGCCTTCGCAGAGGCCGGCGGGGTGGATCTGCTGGTGAACAGCGCCGGCATCGCCCACATCGGGACCCTGCTCGGCACCACTCCAGATGACCTTGACCGCCTGTATCGCGTCAACGTCCGGGGAAGTTTTTTGTGTATGCGGGCCGCCGTCAGCCGGATGCAGCAGAGCGGCGGAGGCGCCATCGTCAACATGGCCTCCATCGCCGCCACAGCCGGCCTTCCAGACCGCTTCGCTTACTCCATGACCAAGGGCGCGGTCCTGGCCATGACCCTTTCGGTGGCGCGCGATTTCCTGGCTCAGGGAATACGCTGCAACTGTATCTCGCCGGCCCGCGTCCACACCCCCTTTGTAGATGGGTATCTTGCCCGCACCTACCCCGGCCGGGAGACCGAGATGATGCGGACGCTCGAAAAGGCGCAGCCCATCGGGCGCATGGCTCGTCCAGAAGAGATCGCCTGGCTGGCGCTTTACCTATGCTCGAGTGCCGCAGGCTTCATCACCGGGATGGACTATCCGATCGACGGCGGCTTCGTCAACCTTCGCTGAGACATCTTGCTCAGCCGGAGATGTCGCCTTGGCTTGCTTGGGCATCTCCCCAAGCCGACCGCTCGATCCTCGCTCCCGTAGGCTATGCTCCACCCCAGGGCCCGGGCTCTCACGGCTCCCCCCTCCAGAGACCACCAAGCTCCACCATCTTTCCCTCCATATGTGCAACAAAGTGCACACATTTCAGGGGAAGGGCCTCTCCACCTGTCGAATATTGGGCATTCCCCTCCTCTGACTTTGGCATCCCAGTTGCTCTAACTCCAAGCAACGGAACCACAAATCAGACGGTGGCGGAAGCCAAAGGTGCATTGGCAGGCCCGCAGGTATTCCACCTCCCGCGAAGACGGTCAACCGTTGCAAGGAATGAAGCCTTGCGCATCAGCACCGTTGGCTGCCTTGAAAGCTGTGGCTATACGCTAAAGTTTGCCCCGGAGGGCCGAAACTGCCATCCGGCAAATCTTGGCAAGACGTCCACGGCGCAGCTCGGGACTTGGTTTCTCCCTGCGGCTGCTTGGGTGCAGCGAGCGTTGCCCCGAAAAGCAGCTGCAAAATCATCCACGCGGAGCGCTTCGGAGGCTATCTCCCGCGCCATTGCACAAACCGGCCAGGGATGCGGTCCTCGATCCATCCTGCAAGGAGATTTCAGTGATAAAGATCGTTCGTTCTCTCTTTTTCTGTTTGCTGATCTTCGGACTCACGCGCGCGTCCTATGCCTTCAAGCTGGGCGTCCTGGATGCTCCGCCCCCCACGTACGACTTCACCGGCGCGCCTCTGGAAATTTCCTTTTCCAGTTGTGGCGCCGGCTTCAGTTCTAACGACGGTTGCGCCTCCATCATCAACGGTACGGGCGCCACCATCACCAGCCTGCTCGTGGATGTGCCCGTGAGCGACCTCGCCGGCCAGACCTCAGTATCTTGCCTGGGAGGTACAGGCAGTCTGTTTACCAGTTGCATCGTCTCTGAAATCGACAATCAAACCCAGTATCAGTTCGACTTCACCGGCGGCGATATCCCCTACTCCCCGTTCAGCAACCGCGACACGGACGACGCCACCTTCTTCCAGATTGAGGAGCAGGGAGTGAACTACAACGATATTACCGCTAACGTGGCTATGGCTCCAGAGCCGGCCAGCTTCTGGCTACTGGCCAGTGGGATGCTCCTCCTGGGGGGCTTCCTGTACCGGCGGCGACTCTGGTCCAGCACAGTGGGCTGCTGAGCTCATCCATCTCCATCGCCCACTCCCCAATAGGCCCTGCCCGAACCGGGGCAGGGCCTATTCTCGCCCGGCCACGGACCTTGGGTGATCACCGATCCATCGTCGGAGCGATCAGGGAATCTCCACTCGGCCGCGCGCTCCCCCGTGGCCACGGAGCGGCTCCCATGGCAGAACCACCGCTACATTTTGTAGCGGCCCATCTCGTCATCGTTAAGATTCTCCAGCCAGCGGCGCAGCTCTTCCGGGCTCAGTGTCGAACTTCCGTTCGAGGAGCGGCGAGCTTGCTCGTAGACCTGCTGGGAGACGAAGATCGGGCAGTCGGAGCGCAGCGCAAGAGCGATTGCATCAGAGGGCCGCGCATCCAACGCGATGACCTCACCCGCCTGGTCCATCCATACCGT
Source organism: Acidobacteriota bacterium (assembly GCA_021819255.1). GTDB lineage: Bacteria > Acidobacteriota > Terriglobia > Terriglobales > Acidobacteriaceae > Granulicella. The sequence continues at coordinate 4,425 of JAKART010000120.1, read as the reverse complement.
CGCGTGGAAGGTGTCCTCACGCAGATCCCCGACCACGACCCGGGTTACCCGGCCGTTCAGACTGTCAATTGCATTGCGCAGCAAATCATGCGTCCAGGGGCGGAACGTGGTCGCCTTCTCCATCTCGAGTGCGATCGCATTGGCTTCAAAGATCCCGACCCATATCGGCAACACCACCTCCCCGGCCAGATCGTTCAACACCACAATGGGCATCTTGGTGGAGGAGTCGATCATGAGACCGCGGATGCGAACCTCGACCTCTGGTCCCGATTGGTTGTCCTCAGGCTCGGATTTGAAGCCGGGCAGGTGCATGGCCATAGTGTAACCCCAGCACGGCCCAGCGGGGAATCCAGCTTGGAATGCAGCGCCATGGCTCGACCTGCAATTCAAGACCAACCATGCGGGCTCAGCCGCTTCGCGCCCTTTTCTGCGGTTCCTCTTAGGGCCTCAGCCGTGGCCCTCAAACCCGGGCGTTCAGCGCCTGCTGCGCCAGCAGCGTCGGAGCAGGAGAGACGGCGACAGACACCGCAACTCCCAGCAAAGAACTGGGGAAGATCTCCGAGACACAGACGTCCAGATAGCTGCCCACCGCGGGGATACTCGCACAGGTAAAGTTCACCGTCTTGTTCTGGGTGGAACGCCCGGTCATCTGGCCACGATGGTTGGGTCCGTGTTCCACCATCACGGACACCACCTGGCCCAGATGGCGCGCGTAGTTGCGGCGCTGGATCTCGCGCTGGCGAGCGTTCAGCGTGGCCAGGCGCTGCACCTTGACCTCTTCCGCAATGGAGTCCGCCATGTGCATGGCAGGGGTGTTGGGACGGGGCGAGTACTTGAAGCCATAGACCCCGTCATAGCCAACCTCATCCAGCAGGCCGAGCGTCTCCTCAAAGTCGCCGTCGGTCTCTCCCGGAAAGCCCACAATCATGTCTGTCGTCAGGGAGATATCCCGCCGTGCCGCCTTGGTCCATGCGATTCGCTCCAGATACCAATCCCGGGTGTACTCGCGTTGCATGGCGCGCAGCACGTTGCTGGAACCTGACTGGACCGGAAGATGCACGTGATCGCACAAGCTCGGCACCGCATCGATGGCCGTGACGATATCCCTGGTAAAGTCCCTGGGGTGAGAGGTGGTGAAGCGAACGCGCTTGATACCGTTCACCTCGCCTACCGCGGCCAGAAGTTCAGCAAAGCTGCGCCGGCCGCTGGGATCCCGATAGCTGTTCACGTTCTGGCCCAAAAGCTGAATCTCGGTAAAACCAAGCTGGGCGATGCGCTGCGCCTCTGCCAATACGGAGGCTGAACTGCGGCTGCGCTCTTTTCCGCGGGTATAAGGCACCACGCAGTAAGCGCAGAACTTGTCGCAGCCTTCGATAATCGTGATGTAGCCGCGGTGCGGATTGGAGCGCGCCGTAAACTCGGTGTCGAAGGTCCGGTCGGTCTGCCGGTCATCCAGACCCGTGATGCGGTTTTCGCCCGCTTCCAGCCGCTCCAACATCTCCGGCAGATGGTTGTAGCTGGCCGAACCTGCCACGAGCGAGACGTAGGGCGCCTTTTCAAAGATCTTGGCTCCCTCCTGCTGGGCAACGCAACCCAAAACCGCAAACTTCTTCCCCTCTCCCTGCATGCGCTTGTACTCGTTCAACCGGTGGAAGACCTTTTGCTCAGCCTTGTCGCGAATGGAGCACGTGTTATAGACGATCAGCGTGGCGTCGGCTTCGTCCGCGGCTGGGGTATAGCCCTGTTGCAGCAAAGTGCCCACAACTTTCTCGGAGTCGTGAGCATTCATCTGGCAGCCAAAAGTTTCCAGGTAGAAGGTCTTCATGCGCAACCTTCAGTATAGGGCCTTCAGTATAGGGCCTGCAGTATCGGGCTTGGCTCGGCCTTTTTTGAACCGCATGGTCTGCTTCCTCTCCGGGCCTGGCTGGCTGGGGACGGTCCTGCGGAGCACCCGCAGATCTCCTCTCCATAGGGATCTTCCCAGGGGCGCATGCGCGCCGACCGGCAGGCATGCTATCCTCGGCCCGAACCCGAGGCGGCGCCATGACGGAAGAGAGCAAGCAGGAAAGACAATCCCGGTCACAACTGAATACGCGGCTGGACAGAGCTTCCACCCGAGCCAGGGAGAATCAAGCCTCAATGCGAGCGCTGCTCGCGGCTCTACGGGCTCAGGAGGACGAGGTTCGTCAGGGAGGCGGCGCCAAGGCGGCCGAGGCGCAACGGGCCAAAGGCCGGCTGACGGTGCGCGAGCGCCTGGCCCGCTTGCTGGACCGCGACGCCGAGTTCCTGGAACTCGGCCTGTGGGCCGCCCATGGAATGTATGCCGACTACGGAGGCGCTCCCGGAGCCGGCGTGGTCACCGGTCTGGGCAGGATCTGTGGCCGTCTCTGCATGGTCATCGCCAACGATGCGACCGTCAAGGCGGGAGCCTTCTTTCCCATGACCGCCAAAAAGGTGCTGCGCGCACAGATCATCGCTTTGGAGAATCGGATCCCTACGATCTATCTCGTTGACTCGGCCGGCGTCTTCCTCCCCTTGCAGGAGGATGTCTTCCCCGACACCGATGACTTCGGACGCGTCTTTCGTAACAATGCCGTGATGAGCTCCCTGGGCATTCCGCAGATCACCGCGATCATGGGCATGTGCGTTGCCGGCGGAGCGTACCTGCCCGTGATGACCGATACCGTGCTGATGACCGAAGGATCCGGCCTCTTTCTCGCCGGCCCCTCTCTGGTGCAGGCTGCCATCGGGCAGAAGACGGGAGCCGAGGAGCTTGGAGGCGCCACCATGCACGCTGAGATCTCCGGAACCGTGGACTTCAAGGAGCCCGACGATGCGGCCTGTCTGGCCCGGCTGCGCAGCCTGGTCGGTGTGATGGGACAGCGAACCACTGGACCCTTCTCCACAACCCCCTTCGATGCGGAGCAAGATGCGCCTCGCTTCCCCGCCAAGGACCTCTACGGATTGCTCGATCCAGCGCCAGGAGCCGGCAACATCTATGACATGCGCGAGATCATCGCCCGCATCGTCGATCGCAGCGAGTTTGAGGAGTACAAGGCGGAGTTTGGCCGAACCCTGCTGTGCGGATACGCGCACATCGGCGGCCACGCGGTCGGCATTGTCGCCAACCAGAAGATCAACCAGACCCAGACCGTGGCTATGGGCCCCCTGGCGGGCAGCAAACGGATCGAAGTCGGCGGCGTGATCTATACCGAGGCCGCGCAAAAGGCGGCGCGCTTCATCATGGACTGCAACCAGAACCTGGTCCCCCTGGTGTTTCTGCATGATGTCAACGGCTTCATGGTCGGCAAGGACGCTGAGTGGTCGGGGATCATCCGCGCCGGGGCCAAGATGGTCTCAGCGGTGAGCACCAGCGTGGTGCCCAAAATTACGGTCATCATCGGCGGAAGCTTTGGAGCCGGGCATTACGCCATGTGTGGCAAGGCCTATGATCCACGGTTTGTCTTCGCCTGGCCAACCGCGCGCTACGCCGTTATGAGCGGCGCCTCGGCCGCGGGCACGTTGGCGGAAGTTCGCGCCCGGCAGTTGGAACGAGGAGGCAAACAGCTCAGCCCGGACCAGAGACAAGCGCTCTACAACGAGATCAAGGAGACCTATGATGCGCAGGCGGACCCGAGATATGCCGCGGCGAGACTGTGGATCGATGCCATCATCGATCCCGCCCAGACCCGCCGGGCGCTGATAACCGCGCTACAAGCCTGCGCGCTGAATCCAGAGGTGGCAAGATTCAATCCAGGCGTGCTGCAAACCTAAAGAAACGCAGCGCAACCTTCCGCCCATCCCAGCCGGCTGCGCAACTTCCGGCCGAGGGGAGCCAAGGGTCATAGAGCATCGCGATCGAAGCCTCTTCTTTGGGAACCGCCGGAGCTCACCGCTTCGGGTTCGATAGTCGCCCACAGGACTGGGCAGCCGCCTTCCCTGGGTTGTATCATTCGCTGGCTCGGCCCGAAGGCGGATCGCCGCAGCCGGAGCGCATGGTGGGAAGGATCGGCATCCTTCTCAACACCTACGAAAGATCGGCGCCAGGCCATGGCGCACGGAACTCGACCAAGGAGCCGAAACGATGGATGTTGCAGTTGAGCAAGCAGAACGGTTATACCCATTCGTTCTCACCGAGGACCAGGAGGCGCTGCGCAGGGAGATTCGCCAGTTTGCCGCGCGCGAGATCGCGCCGTTCATGATGGAGTGGGACGAGAAGAGTGAGTTTCCTGTTGCGGCTGTCAAGAAGCTGGGAGAGATGGGGCTGCTGGGCGTGATCTTTCCCTCCGAGTACGGCGGCGCTGGGATGGGGTACGTCGACTATGTGCTGGCCATCGAGGAGCTCTCCGCCGTCGATGGCTCCATCGGCCTGACCGTGGCGGCGCATAACTCACTGGGCTCCAATCACATCTTTTTGGCCGGCAA
>JAKART010000119.1 GCA_021819255.1 Acidobacteriota bacterium | reverse complement strand
AGATCTATGGCGTCGGATATGTGCGTGTGGTGGGAGCCTCGTTGCCGGCGGTGCGCGTCGAACTCAATCCGACGCTGATGAACAGCTACGGCATCAACCTGTCGAACGTTCAGGCGGTTCTCGGCGGGCAGAACGCCGATATGGCCGTGGGGCAGATCTCCAGTGGCGACCACACCGCCGACATCATCACCAACGATCAGATCTCCATGGCGTCGCTCTACCGCCCGTTGATCGTCGGCTACCATAACGGCGGGGCCGTGCGGCTGGAGGATATCGCCGATGTAGTCGACTCCCAGCAGTCGATCCGCCAGGCCGGCTATCTGAATGGCGGACCCTCGGTCAACCTGATCATCTACAAGCAGCCGGGCGTGAATGTCATCACGACCGTCGATGCGATCAAGGCGGCGCTTCCATCCCTGCAGGCCTCGATACCACGGGGCGAGCACATCTTCACCATCCTCGACCACACGCAGACCATTCGAGCCTCCGTGCATGACATCGAGATCACCCTGATCATCTCGGTGCTGCTGGTCATCCTGGTGGTTTTCGTCTTTCTGCGCAGCATTCCGGCCACGTTTGTCCCCGCCGTCGCGGTTCCCGTATCGCTGATCGGCACCTGCTCGGTGATGTACCTTTGCGGCTTCTCCCTGGACAACCTGTCTCTGATGGCGCTGGCCATTGCCAGCGGCTTTGTCGTGGACGATGCCATTGTGGTGATGGAAAACATCGCCCGTCATGTGGAGGCCGGAATGACTCCGGTGAAGGCTGCGCTCAAAGGCGCCGAAGAGATCGGCTTCACCGTCTTCTCCATCAGCGTCTCGCTGATTGCCGTGTTTATCCCCATTCTGCTGATGGGCGGCATCCTGGGCCGGCTGTTCCGCGAGTTCGCCATCACTCTCTCCACAGCCATCCTGGTCTCTATGGTGATCTCGCTGACCACCACCCCGATGATGTGCTCTCGGGTGATGCGCCCGGAGGAGGAGCTGAAGCATGGCCGGATCTACAAGGCCAGCGAAAAGTTCTTCAAGGGCCTGCTGGAAGGTTACCGAAGGTCGCTCCCGTGGGTGCTCGATCATCCCGCGCTGATGCTGGCAATCTTCGTCGCGGTTTTGGTGCTGAACGTCTATATGGTCCGCAAGGCCCCCACCGGATTCTTCCCGCAGCAGGATACAGGCATCTTGATGGGTCAGATGCAGGGACCGCAGGACCTCTCGTTTTATGCCATGAGCAAGGCCGTGCATGCGGCCAACCTGATCATCAGCCACGACCCGGGCGTACAGAACGCCATGGCGTTCACGGGAGGCTTTGGCGCCACCAACGGGGCCTTCACGTTCATTGCGCTCAAGCCGTTGAGCCAACGCAACGCGAGCGCCGCCCAGATCATCGACCGTCTGCGCCCTCAACTAGCCAAGGTGCCGGGAGCAGCCACCTATCTACAGGCGGTGCAGGACATCCGCATCGGCGGACGCATGACGGCCGCCCTGTACCAGTACACCCTGAGTGCCGAGACGATGGCTGAGCTGCAGAAGTATGGCCCGGAGTTGCTGGATCGGATGCGCAAAGCTCCGGGATTCAGTGATGTCAACACGGATCTGCAGGACAAAGGTCTGCAAGCCCTGCTCACTTATGATCGACCTACTGCCGAGCGGCTGGGAATCACCCCGAGCCTGATGGATCAAACCCTGTATGACGCCTTCGGGCAGGCCGAAGTATCCGTCATCGATACCGAACTGAACCAGTACTACGTCGTGATGGAGGTGGCGCCCAAGTACTGGCAGTCGCCGGACGACCTGAAGAAGACCTACCTCATTCCAACCCAGGGAGGCCTGGCCGTCCCTCTTGACTCCGTGATGAGCTACGCGCCCTCCACCACTCCGCTGCAGGTCAACCACACTGGGCTGTTTCCGTCGGTGACCATCAGCTTCAACCTCGCCCCCGGCGTCTCGCTCAGCCAGGCTACCGATGAGATCAATCAGATCGAAGACAGCCTGGACGTGCCGGATACCGTCCATGGCGAGTATGCAGGAACGCTGGAGGCGTACAAGCAGTCGCTCAGGACCGAACCCTACCTGGTGCTAGCCGCGGTGCTGGCGGTGTACATTGTGCTCGGCATTCTGTATGAGAGCCTCGTGCACCCCATCACCATCCTCTCCACGCTGCCTCCGGCAAGCCTGGGGGCCATGCTGGCCTTGCGCATCACCCACACCGAGTTGGACGTCATGTCAATCATCGGCATCATCCTGCTCATCGGCATCGTCAAAAAGAATGCCATCATGATGATCGACTTTGCGCTCCATGCCGAGCGCGTGGAGGGCAAGAACACCCGCGACGCCATCTTTGAGGCCTCCCTCCTCCGCTTCCGGCCGATTCTGATGACCACCATGGCGGCGATGTTCGGCGCCGTGCCGCTGGCGCTGGGAACAGGCATGGGTTCAGAGCTGCGGCGGCCGCTGGGGATCTCGATCATTGGCGGACTCATCGTAAGCCAGGCGCTGACCCTGTTCACCACCCCGGTGATCTATCTGTTCATGGATAATCTGCGCCTCAAAATTCAGGGAGACAAGCGGGCTCGGCTGTTTACCGCAGCTCCGGAGGGTGCGCAATGAAGGCTAACCCTATGAGAATGGGAAGAAGAAGTGAGAGCAACTCGCAAGATCCGATCACCGGCAGCCTGAGCCCCATCGCGGCGCACGGACTGGCCCGGTCCCCCGTCCCGCCCGGCGATCCGGTTGGCCAGATATCCCTGAAGGTCCTGCCATGGATCGCCTGCGTGACCTTCGCGCTGCTGAGTGGTTGCCGCATCGGTCCAAAGTATGTGCGGCCCGCCGCCCCCGCTCCGCCGGAGTTCAAGGAGTCTACGCCGGTCAAGTACTCCAACGCTCCCCCCGGAACCTGGCAGCCTGCCAACCCGCAGGACACCGTGCTGCGCGGCAAATGGTGGGAGATGTTTCAGGAGCCCGAGCTGAATGCGCTGGAAGACCAGCTCAATGTCAACAACCAGGACATCATTCTTGACTTCCAGAACTTCATGGCGGCGCTGGACGTGGTGCGAGCGGTGAGTTCGCAGTTCTTTCCCACCGTCGCCGGCGGGCCCTCTTTTAGCCGCAACAAGGTGCCGACGGCCGCCAACCGCGCGGTCGCCACCTCCACCAAGGGCGTGACGGCCAGCACCTATGGGTTGACAGGAGGTGCAAGTTGGGCGCCCGATGTGTGGGGCAAGATTCGCAACGAGGTCAGCGAATTTCGCTATGCGGCCCAGGTAAGCGCCGCCGATCTGGCCGGAGAAAAGCTCTCGGAACAGGCCTCCCTGGCTGTGTTTTACTTTGAACTGCGCGGCCAGGATTCGCTGCAGCGCGTATCCAACCAGATGGTGGAGGCCGATAAACAGACCCTTGCTTTGACCAAGGCGCTCTTCGCAACCGGCATCGACGATGAACAGGCTGTCGCTCAGGAAGAGATGACCCTGGAGGACGATGAGGCGACCGCGACCGCCATTGCTACCAATCGGGCCATCTTCGAACACGCCATCGCCTTGGAGATTGGACAGCCGGCCTCCAGCTTTTCCATGGCTGTAAAGGATCTGACCACGCCCGTGCCCCCCATTCCGCTGGGCGTGCCCTCGCAACTGTTGGAGCGCAGGCCCGATATCGCCGCGGCGGAGCGTACCCTGGCCCAGGCAAACGCGCTGGTGGGCGTGGAGAAGACCGCCTTTTATCCCACTTTGACCCTGACGGGCTCCGGAGGCGTTGAGTCGGCTACGCTGGGGACTGTTTTCTCCGTGCCCGCGCTCTTGTGGTCCACCGCGGCCTCCGCCTCTGAGCTGGTCTTTGCCGGCGGGCTACGCCGAGCTACCGTTGCGGAGTACGAGGCGGAGTACAAGGCGGATGTGGCCAACTATCGGGAGACCGTGCTGACTGCGTTTCAGGAGGTGGAAGATGAGATTGCAACCCTTCGCATCACCTCGGCGCAGATCCAGCAGCAGAATCAGGCCGTCCAATCAGCCCAGGACTCCCTGAACCTGGAGAACTCACGCTACCAGACCGGACTCGATCCGTATCTTAACGTTTTGAGCTCGGAGACCGCTCTCTTCAACGATCAGGAGTTGCAGACCACCTCGCGTGTGATCGAGCTGACCGCCGCCGTGGAACTGGTGGAGGCCCTGGGCGGAGGATGGAGTACAGCCCAGCTACCGGCCGCATCCAAGGTGACCACCAAAGCCGCGATTCAGCAGGTCTCCACCACGCCCTAAAGCTTTCTCCGTACAGGTGGATCCCGAGCCTCGCCCTCTCTGGGAGTCTCCGTCAATCTTTCGCTGCCCAGCCGGCACGCGGAAGCGCGCGCCGGGTGCCGCTGCCAGCCGACTGGGTCGTGGACACCCACGTAAGACCACGGTTCGAGGGGTCATCCGCATGGATGAGGCTTGTGCCGCCGAGCCTCATCCACGAGACTTTCTCAGCGCGTAGCGCCGGCTCCGGTCGCCGGTTCCAGAAGACCCATTCACGCGCAAAATGCTATAAACTCATGCCAACGCTCATCGCATCGCCGTTCGGGACCCCTCATGCAGACTTCCCCTCCTGTCGGCAACTCGCGCTTTACCTCGCAGCCTGATGCCAACCGTGCGGATGGAGCGGACATATGCACCGTGCCCGCCCCGACGCATGTTCTGGTTGTCGACGACGAGCCCCTTATCGCGGAGACGATTGTGCAGATTTTGAACCGCAGCGGCTTCGTCGCGGCAGCCGCCTACGGCGGTCAGGAGGCAATTGACGCTGCCCAGCGCATGCGCCCCGATCTGGTTCTCTCCGACGTCCTCATGCCGGGCGTCGACGGCGTGGAAGCCGCCATCACCATCCAGAAGTTCCTTCCCGAAACTCGCATCGTTCTCTTCAGCGGCCAGGCTGCTACCGTGGAGATCCTCGCCCGGGTTCGCGAGCGCGGCTACAACTTCGAAATCCTCGCCAAGCCGATCCATCCCACTGAGTTGATCAGGCATCTGCGCCAGAAATAGATTGGGGCCAACCCGCGCGCACCCGGCATTCCATCCGCGGAGCCGCCCCTCGCGTCCCGCCAGCCGGACAAAGATCCATCGCCTCCCCCTCTGCCTCCACACCAATTGCCCTTTCGGAGAACCCGGAAAGTCCCTCGTTCCGGATGCCGCAACATTGGCCGCCCGTGAGCAAAGGATTGCCTTGCTGACTCTTGCCTTCCGCTCCTTGATGGCAACTAAGTCACTCTACGAGTTACCAGTAGAGGTGACCATTGTGCAGGCATTGGGATGCATACTTTTGAGCGTTTGCTCTATCGACAAACCCGCGTAATACTTTACGATTGTCCCAAAGCGAAAATGGAGAATGACGCTTCATACGCCGAGGCAGAACAGCAGGCCAGCCTTTCGTCGACCAGCCGCGACCCGCTCATTCGCTACAGCGTCTTTGCTGCGCTGGGTTGCGCGGGCCTGTGCATTCTCTTTGCCATCGTCTACATCTTTGCGTACTCGCTGAACGCGACCATCTCCTTTGAACATCACTTCGACGCCTATCTCTCCACCACTCGCACCGGCAACCTCTCCACCGTTCTGGGTCTGCACATGGCCCAGAATCGAATGTTTCTGCAATCTTGCGGCATCATCTCCGGCATCTTCTTCGCCTGCGTCGGCATGGCGCTGTTTCTGGTCGGCATTCAGGGCTCCATGGATGACCGGGGCCGCTTTCACGACGATGCCTCCAGCGTACAGAGGCTGGCTCCCGGCGCAGCGATTCTGCTCGTCTCGATGATCTTCGTGGGCGTCGCGGCGATGCACCCCATTGAGCTTGTGCCCTCCCGGATCGGCAATCCTGCCAGGAACGGGCCACCCACCGCCTCTTCGGCGCCAACACCGCGCGCCGACCCCGCCGCTGCTCCACAAACCACCCCGGCGCGCGCGCAAGCCTTTCTGGCGCGCCCAGCCCAACCCGCCTATCCGGCCGCTTCCGGCAGAGCTCAGCCGGCCGACCGGCCGCCTGCCGTAGCCCCCGCTCCAAACCCCTCCTCCAGCCCCGGCGGTCCCGTATCTCGGTCAAATCCGCCCACGCCGGCCCTTCGAATCTGGCCTGCCACGGCAAGCCCGCAAACTCCGGTCTCCCATCCAACGGTGGCCGCCAACCAAAACTCGGCGCCTGCCTCTCCGCAGCATCATTTTGTGCCCTGACGCCGGCGTGCTGCCGGCATCAATGGCTGCCCGCGGCTGGGTATTCCGCGGCCGGGGCTTTTTTCTTGGTCATCCATCCGAGCGCCCCCGAGGCGAATAGACCATTTTCCCTGAAGGTGTAAGCAAGGGGAACGACTCCTGTGGGCGTTTTCCTCAATGAAAACGCCACGGAACGCCCGCTTCCGCACACCCATCATCAGGGAAAATGGTCTAGCCGTTCCCTGCGAACAGGTCTCCGGCCGCCGGCCTGCGGCGTCGCTTTGCTTACGCAAGCGCCCACATGTGGATGACGGCGGATCGCGCCTGCACAGAAGGTCCTTTGGCCGCTGTAGCCCGCCTCCATTTGCCAACGCTAACGCTCCGCTCTTACCCTTGCAAGCATGAAAGTTCCCATGCATCGGATGGACCGTCGCCGCTTCCTTCTCAACTCAGCCGCTGCCGCCGCGCTACCCAGCCTGGGAGCCATCGCCGAGACCTTGGCCCAGCCTGGAACCCCGGCCGTGACTGCTTTGCCCAGCAAGGCAGTGCCCGCCACGCTGACGCTGCATCCCGGCAGAGCTGGAGCTCGCATCCCGGGGAACTTCATTGGTCTCTCCTATGAGACCAATGAGTTGGTGGATCCCAGCTTCTTTTCTCCTCGCAACACCGGCCTTGTCGAGCGGTTCCGTTAGTTCTCGCCGCG
>JAKART010000118.1 GCA_021819255.1 Acidobacteriota bacterium | reverse complement strand
AGGAGCGCACCCAGGAGGAGTTCTTCCACACCTTCAATGCGCTGCATGAGCAGAGCAAGCAGATTGTGGTGGCCAGCGATCGCTCCCCCAAGGAGCTGAATGACTTTGAGGACCGGCTGCGCTCCCGATTTGAGTGGGGCCTGGTGGTGGACATCCAGCCGCCCGATCTGGAGACCAAGGTGGCGATTCTGCAGCGCAAGGCGGAGCTGGAACAGACGGTGCTGCCTACCGACGTCGCTCTGTTCATCGCCGGCAATGTGCGCACCAACGTGCGCGAGCTGGAGGGAGCTCTGGTGCGGTTGATCGCCTGGTGCTCGTTGCATGGAGTGGAGATCACCCTGCCCACGGCGCAGCAGTGCCTGAAGCAGTTCATCGATACCCAGGTGCGCAAGATCACCATCGAGGCCATTCAGCGCGCCGTGGCCGAGTGCTTTGGCATGCGGGTGGCGGAGCTGAAGCAGAAGAACAACTCGCGGCAGATCGTGGTGCCGCGGCAGATTGCCATGTATCTGGCCAAGCAGTTGACGGAGGCCAGCCTGCCCGAGATCGGGCGTCAGTTCGGCGGCAAGCACCACACCACGGTGATGCACTCCATCGCCAAGATCGATGGTCAGCGCCGCACCGACAAGGATCTGAACCGCACCGTGAACAAGCTGATGGAGACGCTGGGGTAGAAGATCTGCGGAGAGGTTTCCCGACCAAAGGCCGCCCGCTGGGGCGGCCTTTGCCATGGAAGCTCAAGTGCAGTCGCTTGAGCCGCAGGCCCGCGCAGAGACAGCGCCAAGACGCAGCGCCGGAAGATTGGCCCCGGGCGATCCCCGGAGCGATTCCCCAGGGCGATTACAGCGTCAGCACGATCTTGCCGGCGCCGCCGCGCTCGCCCTGAATGTGGGCCTCGGCAGCCTGGGCCAGGGGCAGGACCAGGCCCAGAGGGAGTTGCAGCCGGCCCTGGCCGATGGCCGCCGCATAGTGCAGCATCGCCTGGGGGTCCGGTTGTGAGCCGAAAAACTCGATGCGCACCGAGGGATAGGCTTCTGCGCCGCGCGGTGGTCCCACGATGCTGGCGTAGACCCCTCCCGGTTTGATATGCGGCAGCAGCCGCGGGCCGAGCTCGCCTCCGACGCAGTCGGCGACGGCATCGACCGGCTCAAGCGCGGTCAGATCCTGTTCCCGAGCGAGATCCAGGGCCTGGGCAGCGCCCAGCGCCAGCACCTGGCCGATGTGGCTGGAGCGCACGCCGGCGACGACCCGAGCGCCCAGCTCCAGGGCGCAGAACAACGCCAGGCGGCCCACGCTGCCCAGAGCGCCGGTGAGCAGGATGGTCTGTCCCTTCTGGGCTTGAACGGCGTTGCGGATCAACTGGTCGGCGGTGGTGCTGATGACCGGAAGGGCGGCGGCGGTGGTGAAGTCTACGCCGGAAGGAACTCTGGCCAGGCCGGAGACGCCGGCCGCCACGTACTCGGCGTAGGCCGCCGGGGCGCGCCCGAAGACGCGGTCTCCGGGGGCAAAGCCGGTCACGCCGGAGCCGCAGGCGAGCACCACCCCGGCAAGATCAAAGCCGAGGATGGCGGGGAAGTGGACGGGGAAGAGATCCCGCATCTGGCCGGAGCGCATCTTCCAGTCGATAGGATTGACGCCGGCGGCGCGCACCGCGATGAGCACCTGGCCGGGGCCGGCGGTGGGCGCGGGAACATCCTTGAGTTGCAGGTTCGAGGGCGGACCATAGGCATCCAGGACGACGGCTTTCATAAGGGCAACCTCCACCGTGATGATATGCCCGCAGGGCGGCTCGGGTGAGGCCCCAATCGGGCGAGGCTCCAAGCCCCGGAGAGCCTGGAGATCCCCCGCCGGAGCGGATCGGGGTGGCGAAGATCGGTCAAGGGTTGCGGGATCGGTCAGGCGACGCTTGAAAGAGACGTTCCCATAGGGGTCCACGCACCGGGCAGAGCGAAGGCGATGCCTGGACCCGGTTCCCGGCGGCAGATGGAGTCAGTGAGGGCAAAGGGTCTTCGCGGCCGGCCGTTGAATTCCGCGGACAGCGATCTCACCCATTCAACGCGCCAACGAGGACTTTGGGTCCGGTAGGCTGCGGCATGCCTCCGTGCGGCTCCAAGGTTACCGCAAATGCCTTGGCTGCGAGCCCCGGCGCAAGATGCACGACGACGGCCCGATTGGATTGATTCGCAGCCACCAGCCCCGCGCTTACCGGAGCGCCGGAGGAAGGCACCAGCCAAAGCTGATAGCTCCGATCCGCTGGAGCAGGAGCCACCTCGCCGGAGTAGATGACGACTCCCATGCGCGCGTTGAACAGAATATGCGCTTGCCCGGGCGGTCCAGCGGGTTGCTGAAGGAGCGCGACCTGCACCGTATCGGGCGCGCCCACCACTTCGTTCACGGTGCGTATGGTTAGGGCGTCTGCGGATACCTGGGCCTGCGCACTCCGGAGCTGCCCTTGCAACGCCGCAATCTCCTGTTGGCGCAGGTGGTCCAGCTTCCAAAGTCGACTCACGGCCAAGGCGAGCAGGAGCGCCGCGAAGGCGGACGCCAGCGAGAGCCGAAGCCTCCAGGGGGTTCTTCGCGGCTGCACCCGGAGGGCTTGCTGAACAGGTTCAGGCCTGTCCGCGCGGACGCGCTGCATCAGGGCCTGCTTGACCGAAGGAGGGGGCGCAAGAGGAGCCTCAGCGAGGCCCAGCAGCATGGTGAGCCGCTGGGCCTCGCGAAGCTCACGCCGGCATTCGGCACACGACTGGACGTGAGCTTCAAGAGAAGCTTTGTCCTGGCCCTCCAACGCACCCAAAGCGTAGAGGTCAACGTCTTCCGGATTGAGGTGCCGCTCTGTCATCTCAATATCTGCTTCAGCGACTGCATCGCCGTTCGAACCCTGGTCTTCACCGTTCCGAGCGGGCTGCCGGTCCGGGAAGCAATCTCACTTTGTGTCAATCCTTCAAAATACGCCAGCTCTACAGCTTGCCTTTGTTCGGCCGGCAGCGCGAGCAGCGCGGTGGTCAATCGTTGTCTCAGCTCCGTTCGCGAAACCTCTTCTTCTATGTTTTGAGCGGAGAGAAAGGTATCCGCAAAGAGGCCCTCCGTCTCTTCCAGCACCTCGCGGCTGGCGCGTCCGCGGAGCCGGGAGATCGCCCGATTTCGCCCGCTCACCAGCAGCCAGGCAGGAAGGGAACCCCGGCTTGGATCAAACCGAGCGGCGTTTCGCCACAGTTGTAGAAACAGATCCTGCAACACCTCTTCGGCTGCTTGCTGGTCCCGAAGAATACGCATGAGCGCTCCAAAGAGCATCGCCGAGTACCGATCGTAGATCGTGGAAAGAGCGGCTTCATCGCCGGACAGCATTCTCTCCATGAGAACGGAATCGGCTACGGGCTGCGTGGGGGCAGTCACGAAGCGATACTCCCGTTCTGTTGTAGATACGCTGGGAATGAGCTCAATGGATGTAGATCCAGGCAAGTCTTCTGACGCAGTTATACCACTTCGCGCCGGCTGCGGGCCGCTGGTGTTGGCCCGGGGCCATCCAGGCGCAAAGATCGGCCCCCCATGTCCACAGTGGGAGGAGCGTCCACGGTGGAAGGAGCAGTTTGAGCGAATCGCTCCGCCGCGGACGGATCGGAGCCGGGGTCGGGCCGGCCCTCTGCCTCTGGAAGGCCTTGCTTTGGAGGGCCTTGCACCGCTGTCGGAGCCGAATGGGCCGGTCTGGTTCCAGCCGGCCGCGGGCTGCGAAATTTTGTTGGCGCGATTTGCTTTCCAGACCAATCCGAAGGGTGGCTCACGCGCGTACCCCAGGTGAGAAACCAAAACCGTCTCCCCTCCTCGCCGGAAGGGAGCGAACATGAGGAGCTGGAATGCAAAAAGAAAATTTCATTCGGAATCTTGCCATCGACAAAGGCGTCAATCGCCGTTCTTTCCTCACCGGAGCAACCATGTTCGGGCTGGGCGCTGTATCGACGGCCATCGTCGAAGGCTGCTCGGGAGGCTCGCTCATGAGCACGACGCCGGTATCGGCCGCGGCCTCTACGGATTCGGCAGCGAACATTCTCACTGCCGCTCTGATTGCGGAGAGCCTGGCCATCACCACCTATTACACGGCGCTTTCCACACAGGCGGTGATCACGGATCCGAATCTCGCCGGATCGGGAGGAACCGCCGTGAACGTGAGCGCGAGCGGGAATCAGGTGAATGTCGCTTATCTCCAGGCTGCGCTGCTGGAAGAGGTTTCCCATGCGCAGACCTTGCGTTCTCTGCTCGGCCTGGCAGTCGATGGCAGTGCGGACGCCAGCGCCGGCGTTCCACAGAAGTTCTATTTCCCCACCGGAACCTTTGCTTCGCTCTCCGGCTTTCTCCCGGTGCTGATCGCGCTGGAAACAGCCTTCGTCGGGGCTTACATGACGGCGGTGGAAGAGTTCGCTTCGATGGCTGCCGGCTTCAACGGCTTCAGCTCGACCCAGGCGAATCCGGCCTCGAGCGGAATGAATCTGACCCAGGCGGATCTGGTTCTCTATGCGAAGGTAGCCTCGTCGATCCTCGGCGTCGAGTCAGAGCATCGCGCCCTGGCGCGCGCCATCCCCGCGGTGACGCTGGGTTCTCCCAACTATGCCAACATCAACCTGATTCCCGCCAACAACGTCAACTACGAAAGTTCCGCCGGCTTCACGGGCCTGCTCACCAGCGTGAGCGGGGACAGCAGCACGACAGCCGCAGCCGCTTTGGGACCTTTCATCTCGGCAGGGGGAAATCCGGTTGTGGTGACAAGCGTCGCTGCGCAGTCCAGCTTCTCTTCCGTTGTTTCAGCATCGGTGGCGGCCAACGTTTCGGGATCGATCCCGGCGGCGGAGTAAGCCGCGGGGCTTCGGCCCCAACCAGACATGGAGAACCGAAAACCGGATCGCAGTTTCCAAGTTGAGGCGCGCCGCGGCCGAGATGTGCCGCGGCGGCTTCCTTGCTTCCGCAGCCGGCATGCCCTGGGGAGACCTGCCAAGATGCACCAAGACTCCTGACGAGATCAACGCGCCGCGTTGTCTCCGCGCGCCAGGTGCGAAAGAAGGCTATGGCAGCGGTGTCCAGAGCAACTCCGTGGCGTATTCGCGGACCAGCCGAGTGGCGCATTCCAGGAACGGCTCCAGGGAGAGGCTGCCCCGATCGCCCTGGCCGCGCACCCGCACGCTGACCGTGCCGGTGGATGCTTCCTTGTCGCCGAGCACCAGGATGAGGGGTGCCTTTTGCAGGCCGAAGTCGCGGATCTTGGCGTTCATCTTCTGGTTGCTGCGGTCGGTTTCGACGCGCAGTCCGGCGGCCTGCAGGCGTTGCTCGACGCTCGTCGCGTAGGCATGGTGCTTCTCGCTGATGGGCACCAGGCCCACTTGCAGGGGCGCCAGCCATAGGGGGAAGGCGCCGGCGTAGTGCTCGATGAGCACCCCGAAGAATCGCTCCACGGAGCCAAAGAGCGCGCGGTGCACCATGACCGGCTGGTGCGCTGCTCCATCCTCTCCGATGTACTCCAGTTCGAAGCGCTGGGGCAGGTTGAAGTCGAACTGCACGGTGCTGAGCTGCCACAGGCGGCCGAGGACGTCGACCAGCTTGACGTCGATCTTGGGGCCATAGAAGGCGGCCTCGCCGGGGAAGGTCTGAAAGCTGAGGCCGCGCGCGGTGAGCACGCTTTTGAGAGCGCCTTCGGCGTGGGCCCAGTCGGAGTCGCTGCCCACGAACTCGCCGGCCTTTTGGGGGTCGCGGGTGGAGAGTTCGACGCGGTACTCCTGGAAGCCGAAGGTCTTCAGTACAGAGTCGGCGAAGTCCAGGCAGGCCTCGATCTCGCCGCCGATCTGTTGTGGGGTGCAGAAGATGTGGGCGTCGTCCTGGGTGAAGCCGCGCACTCGCAGCAGACCGTGCATGGTGCCGCTGCGCTCATAACGATAGACGTTGCCCAGCTCGGCGTAGCGCTGCGGCAGGTCGCGATAGCTCTTGGGCGAGTTCCTGTAGATGAGGATGTGGCCGGGGCAGTTCATGGGCTTGAGCCGGTACTCGGCGTCATCCAGCTCCATGGGCGGATACATGTTGTCGGCGTAGTAGCCCTCGTGGCCGCTGATCTTCCATAGCTCCCGGCGCATGATATGCGGGGTGAAGACCATCTGGTAACCGCGGCGCATGCACTCCTGACGCATCCAGTCTTCCATGAGCTTGCGGATCAACCCGCCTTTGGGGTGCCAGAAGATGAGGCCGGCGCCGGCCACCTCCTGAATGCTGAACAGATCCAGTTGCTTGCCCAGGACACGGTGATCGCGGGCCTTGATCTCCTCCAGGCGCTTGAAGTGCGCCTCGAGGTCTTTGGCGTGGAAGAAGGCTGTGCCGTAGATGCGCTGCAGTTGCTGGTTCTTCTCATCGCCCAGCCAGTAGGCGCCGGCGATGGAGGTGATCTTGAAAGCCTTGACCCGGCCGGTGGAGGGAAGGTGGGGCCCGCGGCAGAAGTCGGTAAAGCCGCCGTTGCGATAGAGAGAGATCTCATCGCCTTCCCTGGTGAAGCGCTCGATGAAGTGTACCTTCATGAATTCGCCGCGGGCAGCGTAGTCAGCCAGAGCCTGCCGGCGGGGCTGGAAGATCTGGACGAAGGGTTCGTCCCGCCGGATCACCTCCGCCATGCGCTGCTCCACGGCGGCCAGGTCGGCCTCGCTGAAAGGAGTCTCGCGGTAGACATCATAGAAGAAGCCGTTCTCCGTGGCTGGACCGTGGCCCAGTTTGGTCTCGGGAAACAGCTCCAGCAAGGCGGTCGCCATGATGTGCGCCGCCGAGTGACGCGCCACCGGCAGCGCCTCCGGATCGCTCTCCTTGAGCAGCTCCAGGGCAAGGTCTTCCTGCAAGGGCGAGATCGGAA
>JAKART010000117.1 GCA_021819255.1 Acidobacteriota bacterium | reverse complement strand
AGCTGCTCCGACCTGGCCATAGCCAACGATCTCAGCCAGGATGTGAGCGCCCCGAGCCTGGGCCATGCCCAGCTCCTCCAGGATGAGGATGCCGGCGCCTTCGCCGCAGACGAAGCCGTCACGATCCCGGTCAAAAGGCCGGCAGGCGCGGGTAGGGTCATCGTTGCGGGTGGAAAGGGCCTTCATGGAGGCGAAGCCGCCCACGGAGAGGGGGGTGATGGCGGCCTCCGCTCCACCGGCGATCATTGCGTCTGCATCTCCACGCTGGATGATGCGAAAGGCGTCGCCTATCGAATGAGCGGAACTGGTGCAAGCGGTCGCGGTGGCCTCATTCGGGCCCCTGGCGCCGAAGCGGATGGAGACATGGCCGGCGGCCAGGTTGATGATGGTGGCGGGAATGAAGAAGGGAGAGATCTTGCGCGGGCCGCCGTTCATCAGCGCCGTGTGCTCACGTTCGATGATGTCGAATCCGCCGATGCCGGAGCCGATATGGACGCCGATCCGGTCGCAGTTTCCGGGGGTAATGGAGAGGCCGGAGTGCTGCATGGCCTCCTGCGCGGCCGCCACCGCGAAGTGGATGAAGCGGCCCATCTTGCGGGCCTCCTTCTTCTCCACAAACTGGTGTACGTCGAAGTTTTTCACCTCGGCGGCGATACGGACGGAGTGACCGGTGAGATCAAATGCCGTGATCTCAGCCATGCCGCTCTTTCCTGCCAGCAGGCTCTCCCACACCTGCGGAGCGGTGTTCCCCACTCCACAGATCAGGCCCATACCCGTTACAACGACACGACGTTGCGACATCTTTCTCTCAATCCTCTTGTTCTCCGCCAGCCGCAGGTGCTTCGGTGTCGATGCCGGAAGGCTGGAATGGTCTCAGCCATGGCCATCTGTCGACCGGCGGCGAAGCCTGGCATTCCATCCGGAACGAGCGGAGCGAACTACTTCGCTTTCTGGTGTTTCTCGATGTACTCGATCGCGTCCTTCACCGTCTTGATCTTTTCGGCATCCTCATCGGGGATCTGGATGTCGAAGGCCTCTTCGAACTGCATCACCAGTTCGACGACGTCGAGTGAGTCGGCTCCGAGATCCTCCTGAAAGCTGGCTCCGGGAGTGACTTCGGCTTCATCCACCTGAAGCTGTTCGACAATAATCTGTTTCACCTTCTCATCAACTGCTGCCATCGTGCGATCTCCTATGAAGTCCTTGGGTTAGGGCGCGGACAAGGGCCTCTCTCTCCGTGAGGTGCCCCACTGACTGCCCCAGTGTGAAAGCATACCGACGCGCTTGGACGGTGTAAAGAAGCCGGGCGGGTCACAACCGTGAAATCAATTGCCGGCCAACCCCGGAACCACCCCGGCGATGAAACTCAGGTATATTCTAGCCTGAACTTGCCCGCCAGAGCATAAGCCAGCCAGGGGAAGGGCAAGAGAATTTCGGTCGGGCCGCCTCCAGATGCGTTGCTGCCGGAACAGGTTGTGACCGCAAGCATCCAGGCGCGGCGGCAAAGGTCTTTCCATGGCTGTCAAGGTGTGTTTCTGGTGCGGATCGGCAAGATTCCGCAGAGTCAATCGTCGCGGCGTGTTGCAGCGCTATCTGCTCAGCGTGGCGGGGTGGTTCCCTTGGGAGTGCGTGATCTGTCGCCGCAAGACATTCATGCGCCGGAGCAGATAACGGGAGCACCCGAGAATAGAATCTTGCTGAGGTTCTATGCAATCCATCATCGTGTTGGCTTTCACCGCTGTGCTTCTGCTGCTGGTGGCGCTCCTGTTTCATTTTGCCCGCAGAGAGCGTCAGTCACAGGCCGAAGCCGCCTTATCGCGGGAGCGGGTGGTTGAAAAGGACCGCGAGCTGGCGGTTTTGAGCGAACGGCTGGCGAATCGGGATGCGGAGTTCAGAGACTTGACCCAGCAGCGTCAGGAACTGGTGGAGGAGCGAACGACACTCCAGCAGGAGCTCAACCGGCTGCAGCAGGACCATGCCGCGCTGCGCAGCAGGGCGCAGGCTGAAGAGGATGCCAAGAACCTGCTGAAGGCGCAGTTTGCCGAGGCCGCCGTGGACGCGCTGCAGAGCAACGGAAAGACCTTTCTGGACCTGGCGGAGAGCAAGCTCAGGGAGCTGCAGAAAGAATCGTCCGGAGAGTTGAAGACCCGCAAGGCGGAGATGGATGGTCTGATTCAGCCAATGGCTGAAAAGCTGAAGAGTCTGGATGAGAGCGTCAGGAGCCTGCGCCAGTCCGAAGCCGGCCTGCTGGCTGAGACGCGGCAGTTGGCGGCGGCTCTCAAGGAGACCAAGAAGCGGGGGAACTGGGGGGAGTTGCAGCTCAAGCGCATTGCGGAGCTCTCCGGCATGGAAGAGCGCTGTGACTTCACGCTGCAGGCCTACGTCACCAGGGAGGATGCGGTTACAGAGGAGAAGCGCAGGCTCTATCCCGATATGACCGTCCATCTGCCCAACCATCGGGTGATTGTGGTGGATTCCAAGGTGTCGATGGTGGCCTATGCGGAGGCCGCGAGCTCGAGCGATCCGGCGGTCCAACAGCAGAAGCTGGTGGAGCACGCCAGAGCGGTGCGGCAGCGGGTGGACGAGCTGGCCGGTAAAGAGTATCAGAGCCACATGGAGGGATCCGCGGACTTTGTCGTCTGTTTTCTGCCTCTGGAGGCGTACTTCAGCGCGGCTGTTGCAGCCGATGCGGATCTGCTGGACTACGCCGCACGCAAGTCGGTGATTCTGGCTTCGCCCACCACGCTGCTTACCATCCTGCGCGCGGTTGCCCTGGGCTGGCGAGAGGCCAAGGTAGCCCAGGAGGCCAAGCAGATCTTCCAGGTGGCGACGGAACTCTATGAGCGCTTCCGGCGGTCGACCGAGTTTGTGGAAGGGGTTGGGAAAGGTCTGAAGGCTTCCATCAAGGAGTACAATGGCTTTGTCGGATCCGTCGAGGCCCGCGTCTTTCCGCAGGCGCGCAAGTTGCAGCGCATCAGCGGAGCCGAAAAGGAGCTTGCCGATCTGGAGCCGGTCGAGGTGATGCCCCGGGACTTGACGGCGGGCGATTGGCTGGAGGGGCAGGCGGCTCTGCCCGCCTCCGCGCCGACCCCAGACAGGAGCCCGGGGAAGTAGCCGGATGGCGTTGAATCTACCCGGTGGCGAAAGCTCCTGAATCTGGCTGTGGCTGCTGGCGTTGCGCGCAGCACGGCTGCCGCCCCGGGGAGAAGCGCCACGACCTATCGTTTGGCGATTTGACGACTTGATGATTCAATAGGGATTTGAGCACACTTGCTCGCAAAGGCACAGCGCTTGCGTCTCTCTCCTCTGGCAAAGATGATTCTTCCCGCAATCCTTCTGGCTTCGTTCGCAGCCGTTGCGGCGAGCGCCCAGACTTCGCTCCCACCCAATGAAGTTGACCACTTCAAGAACACCTCGATGCTGGTACCACCCCCCGGAGACAAGATCGCGCTGATCGAATGGGAAGATCTGGAGTGCCCCGCATGCGCGCATGCGTTCCCGTTCGTTCACATGGCGGTGGACCACTACCACATTCCCTATGTCCGGTATGACTTTCACATTCCGGGCCACCTGTGGAGCTATCAGGCTTCGCTCTATGCGCGCTATCTGCAGGATGACGTCTCGCCGGAACTGGCCACGGAGTATCGCCGGGAGGTCTTCGCCTCGCAGTTCGAGATCGCCAGCCCGGACGATCTCACCAAATTCACCCAGCAGTTTTTCGCGCGGCATGGCAAGCAGTTGCCGTTCGTCCTCGATCCTCACGGGCAACTGGCCCGGGAGGTGGACGCGGATGATGCGCTGGGCGTGAAGCTGGGCCTGATGGAGACCCCTACGATTGTTGTGGCGACGACAAAGGGATGGATACAGGTCAAGGACGTATCCGACCTTTATCAGGCGATCGATCAGGCCGAGGCCATGGTGAAGTCCTCCGCGCCGAATCACGCCGCTTCCAAATCGAAATAAATTCACGAAGATTTGCGCAAAGTGAAAGGCCGTCTCCCTCCGGGACGGCCTTCTCTGCTGGTTGGGCTCCTGCGCGGCCATGGGCTGCGGCCGGGTTGTGCCCGGCGGCGCCGGTGCTGCAGAGCCGCCGGAGGGCGGGCTGTTCAGGCGCTGGGCCAAGCCTTCAAGGCCAGATCCACGGCGTTGTTGAGGGCCTCGCGGCTGTGGCCGCTGCATGCCTGCACCGCCAGGCCGTTCATCATGCTCACCAGGAAGAGCGTGAGGGCGGGAACGTTGACGGTGGCGGGCAGGTCGCCTTCCCGGCGGGCGCGCTCGAAGCGCTCCCGCATCTGAGCGATGCCGCGTTCCCGGATGGCCGCCATCTCACGGCAGATCGGCTCACCTTCGGAGCTGGTGACCAAAGCCCCCTGGACCCAGAGGCAGCCGCCGGGATTGGCCTCATCGGTGGCGATATCGACTGTGCCGCGGAGGAGCATCTCGGCAACTTGGCGGGCTCGGGGCAGGCCGAGGGCGCGGCGAACGTACCGTCCCGGGCCGATGCCGTAGCGAGCAACCGCCTCGCGGAAGAGGCCGGCTTTGTCGCCGAAGGCGGCGTACAGGCTGGGACGATTGATCCCCATGGCGGCCGTCAGGTCGCTGAGTGATGCCCCTTCATAGCCTTGCCTCCAGAAGACCCGCATGGCTGCGTCCAGAGCTTGGTCGCGATCAAAAGAGCGGGGACGGCCGGAGTGAGGCCGTCCAGCCATCGGAGGTGAGGTGAGAAACGGCGTGGGAGAAGCCGAAAGACTCATATCGAGAGATGTTATCTCCGCCACAGTGACTTGCGCAGCAAGATTTTTCGATAGACCCAAAAGATCTCGCTCCAGGCGAGGATCAGGGCAGATTACCCCGCCGGCCAGCCTGCCGGAGAACCGAGCCCACGGATGCTCACACGGGGGCGAGAAGCCGGGTTCTACCGCTGCTGCAGATGCTTCCACGAAAAGGGGTAGGAAGGGTTAACGGGGATCCGGTCAACACCTTGTCCCTGCGGAACGATAGGACTACGGGTTTTTGGCGTCCTCGTACTCTTCATGCCACGCCATTTGGATGGCCTCCAGGATGCTTTCATTGGACTTGGCGGGATCTCCAATGAAGCCCGGAAGCTGGGTGACCCACTTATGCAGATCGGTGAATCGAACCGAGTAGGGATCGGTATCCGGGAACATCTCCTGTAGTTGAATTCCAATCTCCAGAGCGTCAGACCAGTCAAGTTCGCGCGGCATCCGTCTCGCCTCCCAAGCTCCATTTTACGGCCGGCGACCCAGGGTGGCGTTGCGGCGGCCGAGGGGGTGGCGCGATAGAATAAGCAGATCGGTTCAGGAAGGCGGAAACCAGCAGGCTTCGATGACAACAACTTCGCAAGCTCCGAATCCATCTCTCCAGGATCCATCTCTCCAGGGTCCCTCGGCCAAGGCACAGCCTGTCAAGGTGAACTCCGGGCGGCGCGGCGCTGCCCGCCGGCGGCTGATTGCCGCGGCCCGCCGGCTGCGCGAGGTTGGGTCGATCGCCTCCGCCCTGGCCAGTACAGCTCACCCGTACATGGCGCACATTGTGCCCATGCGGCGCTGCAATCTGGCTTGCACCTATTGCAATGAGTTCGACGATGTCTCCAACCCCGTGAGCGTGGAAGAGATGCAACGCAGAGTGGCTCATCTGGGGCGGCTGGGAACCTCGGTGATCACCATCTCCGGGGGAGAGCCTCTGCTGCATCCCGAGCTGGAGGAGGTCATCCGCAGCATACGCGGCACAGGCGCGATTGCGGGCATGATCACCAACGGGTATCTGCTGATGCCGGAGAGGATTGAGCGGCTGAACCGGGCTGGGCTGGATCATATGCAGATCTCCATCGATAATGTGATGCCCGATGAGGTCTCGAAGAAGTCGCTCAAGGTGCTGGACGCGAAACTGGCGATGCTGGCCGAGCACGCGGAGTTTCACGTGAACATCAACTCCGTGGTGGGGGGCGGGATTGCAAACCCTGAGGATGCCTTGACCATCTCACGCCGGGCGCTGGAGTTGGGATTCAGTTCGACGATCGGGATCATCCACGACGGCAGCGGCCAGTTGAAGCCGTTGGGAAGCCGTGAGCGCAAGGTTTGGGATGAAGTCCGGCGGCTCACGCGGCGCAGCTACTCGCGGTTCAACGGCTTCCAGGACGCGATCGCCAACGGACTGCCGAATGATTGGCGCTGCCGGGCAGGGTCGCGTTATCTGTACGTCGATGAGAATGGGATCGTCTCCTACTGCTCGCAACAGCGCGGGTATCCGGGTATTCCCATCGCCGAGTACACAACTGCGACGGTCAAGCGCGAGTTTCTCACCGAGAAGTCCTGCGCGCCGAACTGCACGATCAGTTGTGTGCACCAGGTGAGCTACATTGACCACTGGCGGGCGCCCCAGAAGACAACGGTGACACCCGGCGGGGAAGGCCACGGTGCCTCCTCCGGCCTGGTGCAGATACGCTAGACCATTTTCCCTGATGATGGGTGTACGGAAGCGGGCGTTCAGTGGCGTTTTCATTGAGGAAAACGCCCACAGGAGTCGTTCCCCTTGCTTACACCTTCAGGGAAAATGGTCTAAGCATTTTCAGCGCAATCGTCGAGGGACGCCCTGGCCTCGATGAGTGTTTTCCTGATGGATCCGCCGCCACACCCCTCATCGGGGAACGCATCCACATTCAGGATGCTGGGAAGAACTGTGGCCGCGTCAGCCGGCCGGCGTGGCCAGGTCGAGGACGATCAGATCTCCGTGATCGTAGATGTGGCGGCGGCTATGCAGGAGTTGGGCAAACTGGCGATAGCTTGCCAGCCGGATCTGCGCTTCGCTCCGAATCCACTGGGTTGTGTCGGGATCGGCCAGCTCTTCCTGCTCCCGC
>JAKART010000116.1 GCA_021819255.1 Acidobacteriota bacterium | reverse complement strand
ATCTATAGAGTTGAAAGCCGAAAAAGGCCGAAGAGTCTGGTTCAAATCCATGGGCCTTGCAATATTGAGCTACCGCCGCAGGTGAAACAGGCGCTCCGGAGCAGCAGCCATGAGTCATCGAATAGCCACTCCATCCCTGGTCCAGCATGGCGCTGTTGGCAAACGAACCTTCGATCCTTTTCTCTGCGTCGGCAGCGCGCGGAGGCAACAGTTGCTTCATATCTGAACTGCCGTCGTAGAACTGGATGTAGAAATCCCGCTTGCCGCGTCTTTTGGCCTCATCTCGCATGAGCGCGATCAGTTCCAGCACCTGCTGGTGTTGCGCTGCCGTCCCGTTCTCAAAGTTGACGAAGTATCCATCAAACCCGAAGTAGAGGGCCAGCGATACAAACTTGGCCGCAACCGTCTTACGCGGCGCCGCGCTCGCATCGTAGATGCGGTGATCCGGCTGGAAGATGGTGCCCAGGCAAAGAGCTCCATTGCGATGCGCGGCATCCGTCAAGGCAGGATTGGGAATGATGCCGGGACCGCTCCAACTGACGAGGATGTCGTGACATCCAACCCTGCGCGAGATGAACACACCATCCTTGGGAGGCGTCCCATAACGCTGCGTCTTGTAGGAGTCGTCTGCCTCGGGGCCCAGAGTGCGGTAGCATCCGGTCAAGCTGGCAAGCTGTGGCGCAGCGCTCAGTCGCGGCTGCGCCTGGGTCAGCGCAAAGGGCGGGATGGTGGTCTGCCGGATCACGAATGACCGGAAGTAGGCGGCGTCTGGATCTTCCTCTGGCTCATAGGCGAGCAGTGCGGCAACGCGATCCGGCGACGGCGCCGTGAGAGGAAACCGAGGTAGCAACGGCTGGAAGCCGGACTGCGTACCGGCATGAACAGCGCGGACAAAACGCAACCGCAGTAGAGCAGCCCCCGCCAGCAGAGAGAACTGTCTCCGTGTCCAGCGGCCGGGGAAGTTGGCTCGTTTTATTTCCTGCAAGATAAAGGCCCTTTCCATCGAATGACGTCACTGGTTCAGGCTGCGGCGAGCGCTTTGGTAAGTGTGCGAGAACTGAGCGGAGCGCTCTGGAGAACCTCCCGACGGGATGCTCTGGACCGTTTTTCTTTCGCGCCGGCCTATGAAGAAAGAAGTTCTATTGGTATGGCTGGGAACCGGCTGCTTGCCGCAAGCGTCGTCTCTCGCGCTCATCACGCTTCCGCAGTCGGCAGAGCTGCTGCTTGCCCTGCCGGAGCCTGCGCGCTCCAGTGGAAGTATACTCCGCAGGGCTGTTGCGCTCCCTGCATGCGGTTTTCCCATCTTGGGACGGCGGACCGAGCCGAGATTCGTGGACTTGGCCCGGTCCTGGTGCAAGAGCCGCTTCATCCCCACATACGGTTCGCGAGTCCGGCAGGTAGCCGCCAAGAGCCGCGGAGCTTTCGTCTATCAAGCCCTGTTCGCAACTTCACGTCGCGAGTGTTGTATAAAAGGAATCTCAGGGAGCAACGGACTGCTCCCCTGCCTGCCTCAGGCTGCACGCCTCACTCCCTATAAACTGGATATACTCATGCGCCGATCCTTTTTCGCCGCCGGATTCAGCCTGTTGGCTTTGTGTGCATCGCTGGCTCCGGCGCAAACGACCCATATCTCCGCCGTCTCCAGCTTCTCCTTCCCGTTGGCGCAGAGCCAGAGTTCGTCCGCGGAAGCTTCACCCGTGGAATGGAGCTTCACTCCGAGTCAAACTTCCGCGGGCGCTTCCACGGCAAACCCGGCAGCGGCCTCGCCAAATCCGCTGGTTCAAAGCGGAGAGCCCATCTGCGGAATCTCCCATCTGGTTCGCTGTTTCGAGGATCTCGGCAAAGACGATGAGGGGATCTTCTCCAGTCCATTCCACATCAAGCCGCGAGATGCCTATTGGCTGACGCCGCTGGGCGCCTCTACGGGGCTGGCCTTCGCTTATGACCGGGATGCAGAACAGGCGGCCGGCGTGGACCCCAACCGCACCAGAATCGCGGACGACATCGCCAACTTTGGTTCCTACTATGCCACTGGACTTGGGGGCGCGGGAGTCTACTTCCTCGGGCTCGCCGACAAGAATCCGAAGTTGGCGGAGACCGGAAGACTGGTTGCCGAGGCGGTGATTGACTCGGCGACTGTAACCGCCGCCTTGAAGATGGTCAGCAACCGGCAGCGGCCTTTGCAGGGGAACGGACATGGCGATTTCTGGGCCGATGGAACCAATCACTGGGAGTTTGACTCGTCGTTCCCTTCCGACCATGCGTCGTCCTCGATGGCCATGGCCCGCGTCGTCTCCGGAGAGTATCCGCACTGGTACGTGATGGTCCCGGCCTACGGGTTCGTGGAAGCCGTGAGCATCTCCCGTCTACTGGCCAACCAGCACTTTCCCTCGGACATCGTTGTCGGTCAGGCTGTAGGCTTTCTCACGGCCACCTATGTGCTCAACCACCACGCCTTGTACCGTCCGGGAAAGAAGGGCCTGGTGAACCGGCTGCTCAGTACGGTCACTCCTGTGGCAAATGCTCAATCCAGAACGTTTGGCGCTTCCATGCGAATCCCGATTACGATCTTCCAGGGGCGCTGAGCAGCTCGAAACAGCGCTCCTGGAGAGTGGAAGGATCCAGGCCGGCGCATGGAAACGAGGGCAGACCCCGGGCGCCGACTCCGTCCCCGGCATCGGCTGCTTCGACGGTTGATCTCGCCGTTCGACTCGGATCCTCCTTCTCGAAAAAATGAGGAAGAAGCAATCATGCAGGCATGGACGGGTCAGGGAAGCATCTAACGAAGTCGGGATGGACCGGCATCCGGAAGATGCAAGCGTTCCCTGGCCGGGTCGCAGACCGCAATCTCCCGGCAAGAGCTCCAACCCGAAGCTTTGTTGCAGTATATTTGGAAGAAATTCACGAGAAGGTGCCCTGTGACCCTGACGATTCGCCTACTCATTACCGGGCTCGTTGCGCTCTTTGGATTGATGTTTGGCAGCTTTCTGAACATCTACCTCACCCACTGGCCTGCCGATGAAGTCATCGTTGGTCCCAGGGCTCATTGCCGGAAGTGTGGGCACGTATTGGCCTGGTGGGAGCGGATCCCTGTCCTGAGCTGGGCTCTTCTTCGCGGGCGGTGCCGTGCCTGCAAAGCCTGGGTTGGATGGCGCTATCCTCTGGTTGAACTAGGGGTGGGCGGATGCTGGGCCGCGTCCGCATGGACCGCCTGTGGCGAGTTCCTGAAGCTGGAGAGGACGCCATTCAGCATGTACGATGCGGTCGCCTTTGCTTTGGTGAAGATGACCCTTTGCTGGCTGCTCATCGCCCTTGCGGTGTTGGATACTGAGCATCACTGGCTCCCTGACTGGATCACGCTGGGGGGTGCGGCCTTGGGATTGGTGGTCAGCGCAGCCCGCTTTATCGTAAGTTTCTTTTATTGGACCGCGCTCCCGTTGCACTGGAGTATGGAGACCGGGCTGGAAGGTCACGGCGCCGAGGTTTATGACGCCATGTTGCACTGGCTGGCAGCCATCGTGGTTGCTCCTCTGGTGATTCTGCTCATCCGACGCATCTATCATTGGCTGCGCAAACATGACGGCGTGAAGATGGGCGAAGCCAAGCTGATGCTGCTGATGGCGGCGTGGCTGGGCCTGTCGCATACCGTGCTGGCCTTCTGCCTGGCTGTGCTCATGGGCGTCTTCATCGCTCTGGTGGTGTTGATGACGCCGTCGCTTCGTCGAGCAACGGATGTCTGGCATTTGACCAAGCTCCGGCTGGGGACGCTGCTGATTATGGGCAGCATCCTCAGCGCTCTTTGGGGCCGCCAGATCATCGATGCCTATATCGACCTCTTGCGCTCTTATTGATCCGGCACGAATCGATCGCAGGAACCCTGCCACGGATCAGAAAAAGCTCTTTCGAAAAAATGCAGTTGGCCCACGCATCTCGTGCTTTCGAGATCAAGGGGATCTTCGCTGAACCGGTGAGCCCTGCCGAGCGAGCCAGATGCTTTTGCGGGTGCGAGCCAGATGCTTTTGCGCGTGCGAGCTGCATGTTTTTGCGGGTGCGAGCTGCATGTTTTTGAGGGTCTATGAGCCGTTCAAAGTACGCTTGCTGCGGCATCATCATGCCGCCCCAACCACCTTATCGCACCAGCCCTCCCGGACCTCCGAACCCTGGGGAAAGCGCTCATAGAAGTCCAGGCTTTCGGAACCATCTGCACGGAAAAACCTTCAGTGCAAAGTCTCAGGTATCACCGCATACTGGAGCAGAAGCTCAAAAGGGATCATCTCCAAGACCGACTCATGGGTTGCCTCCAGCACCACCGGACAAGCCGCGCCGGCGCGTTGTACCTGTAACCACCGGGCGGCGCACACGCACCATCGATCCCCGGGCTTGAGCCCCGGGAACCCGTAGTCGGGAATGGGCGTGGAAAGGTCGTTTCCCAACTCGGAGGAGACAGCCAGAAATCTGGCCGTCACCACGCAGCAGATTGTGTGCTTTCCCAGGTCTTCCGGCCCGGAATTGCAGCAGCCGTCGCGGTAAAAGCCGGTGAGGGGGTCGATGCTGCAACTCTCAATTGGCTGGCCGAGGACGTTCTTCTGTACCGGGATCCTCACATCCGCATCCATGCCTCGATTGTATCTCTAGACCATTTTCCCTGATGATGGGTGTACGGAAGCGGGCGTTCAGTGGCGTTTTCATTGAGGAAAACGCCCACAGGAGTCGTTCCCCTTGCTTACACCTTCAGGGAAAATGGTCTAGCCCAGGCGCCTCCCGGCCCGTGTTGCCTGGCCTGGCCGCCACTATGGCGCGCCGATGGCGGCTGCTTGCTGATACTCCTCATAGGTCCCTTTATGATCCGTGATCCGGAAGTTGTCCGGGCCGCCCACAAAATGCCAGATCCGGGTTGCCGTCTCATCGATCAGATCTTCATCGTGGGTCACCAGAAGGACGGTTCCCTCAAACTTCTGGATCGCCTGGTTGAGCGCATTGATGCTCTCCAGATCCAGATGATTGGTCGGCTCGTCAAGCACCAGCACGTTGGGTTTGAGCAGCATGATCTTGCAGAAGATCAGCCGCGCGGCCTCTCCGCCGGAGAGAGCATCGGTCCTCTTCAGGCCCTCTTCTCCCCGGAACAGCATCTGCCCCAGGATTCCCCGAATGTCTTCTTTGGCCGCCTTGGGATCATACTGGTGCAGCCAGTCCTGGGCCGTCATGCCGCGTTGAATGGAACCGTGGTGATCCTGAGCGAAGTAGCCGATGGAAACCTCATGACCCCACTTGACCGTGCCGGAGTCGATGGACACGTCCTTCTCTTCGATTCCCGGCGCGTTGGCCAGCAGCGCCTTCAGCAGCGTGGATTTGCCCTGGGCGTTACGGCCCATCAGCACTACCTTTTCACCCCGCTGCACCATGGCGGAGAAACCGTTGATGACGTGTTCCATCTTTCCATCAGGCTGGCGATAACTTTTGCGCACGCCCTCAAACTCCAGAGCGGTTTTGCCCGAGGGCCTCTCCATCTTGAAGTTGATATAGGGCCGCGCGATGTTGGAGCGCGCCAGCTCGCTGGTCGCCAGCCGCTCCACCTCTTTTTTGCGTGAGTTTACCTGCGAGCTGCGCGTGCCGGCTGAGAAGCGGGCGATGAAATCATTGAGCTGCGCAATCTTTTTCTCCCGCTGCTCGTTCTGCGCCTCGATTCGCGTCCGGACGCTGGTCTTCTGCAGGACCATCTCATCGTAGCCGCCGGTATAGGTGATGATCGTCTGATAGTCGATGTCCGCGGTGTGCGTGCACACATTATTGAGAAAGTGACGATCGTGGGAGATCACGATCAACGTGCCGGTATAACGGATCAGAAAATCTTCCAGCCAGTGAATGGACTCCAGATCCAGGTGGTTGGTCGGCTCATCCAGCAACAGCGCCTGCGGCGCACCGAAGAGCGCTTGCGCCAGCAGCACGCGCACCTTTTGCCCGCCTTGCAGCTCGCTCATCTTGCGCTGGTGGAGCTCATTGGGAATATCCAGCCCTTGCAGCAGCACGGCCGCATTGGCCTCAGCCTCGTATCCATCCTCGTCGCCAACGATTCCCTCCAGCTCGCCCAGCCGCGAACCATCCTCGTCGGTCATCTCCGGCTTGTTGTAAATCAGCTCTCGTTCTTCCAGGGCGGCCCACAAACCCTTGTTGCCCATGATCACCGTGTCGACCACGCGATAGGCGTCAAACTCATATTGGTTCTGCTTGAGCACGCCCACCTTCCTGGGGCGCACCACCGAACCCTTCTGGGGATCGAGTTCGCCGGTGAGCACCTTCATGAACGTGGACTTGCCGGAGCCGTTTGGGCCGGTCAGGCCGTATCTGCGGCCCGCGGTGAAGGTCACCGAGACATCTTCAAAGAGAATCTTTGCGCCATAGCGCATGGTTACATTGGAGACAGAGATCATCTCCCTCATTTTCTCATGGAGACATGCCGTCGCTTGGATCTCGCCTGGACCATTGCGGCGAGAGAACAGACGCTTTGCGGCAAGCTAGAACCTGGGCTTGTCCGCTGCACCGCACGGGGTCTCCCCCTCCGCCTGGATGGACACCTCATAGTTTCGTCCCAGCCACTCGGAGGGCTCGTCGTGTGGCTCCCTCCAGCGCAGCGTAAAGACGATACTCCCGGTCCGATCCTTGGCGATGGGAATGTCCACAAAACAACCCACCCGGCCGAGCGAATGCGATGCCATCTCAGTCTTGGTCGTCCATTGGTCCGCGGTGTAAATCACCAGGAAGCTGCGAGCATCCACAATACGCAGCGTTCCTCCCTGCACCACCGTGGAGATGGGGCGGCCGAGCTGGAAGATGGCCAGGTGGTGATGAAAGGCCTGCTTGTCGCGTTCCGCGATATAGCGGTTATAGACCACGGGGATGCGATCG
>JAKART010000115.1 GCA_021819255.1 Acidobacteriota bacterium | reverse complement strand
GACAACTCCAACACGGTAGTGCAACTCAGCCAGGGCGCAACGGGTATGACTCCGTAGTGGCTCTGCCATGCATGCAGTTTTAGTCCGTGTGGTCGGTCGGCCCGGTTCCTTGCGAACCGGGCCGCCATTTTTCGGAGGCAACCGTCCTGAAACGGGTCTATCGTGTCATCTGAAAGCCAAGGAGAGCGAACCAGGAGCCGCCTTTCTGGTTCTGTCGAGTTCGAACAATCGCTGCCGCTCCTGGTGAGTCCATCTGTGCGGGGCAGCTTGGCCGGCGGTGAAGAGATCCGCGGAATCGGAAGAGCTGCTATCTTGGCGGTGTCAAGGTCATCCGCCATGCAAACCACTGGCGGCAAGCGCTGCATGTCGGCATCCGGCTGCAGGGCTCGTCTGATGAGCCCGAGCAGGAGAAACCCGCGCTGCCTGTCTCTCAGGCGTCCTCCTCGGCACGGAAGGCCGCAATTGTTTGCATATAAGGCGCTGGACCATCCCTCTCATTTTTCATTCTCAAGGCTCACTTCTGGTGGTACCATTCCGCTTCAGTCTCACTTTTCACACGAGGAATCCGCCATGAATAAGACTGTGCTCGCTCTCCTTGCGTTTGCGACGCTGACGGCTTTTTCCGCCGGTTTCGCCAACTCGCAGGTTGTCCTTGCGCCCACCTCGCCACAGATCGGTTCGTCGAATCCCGTATCGGCGCAACCCCTGGTTCCGCGTCCTACAACCAAGCCATGCACCGTTAAGCTCTTCTCGAACCTGGCCTTTGAGGGCTTCACTCCGGCCAGCTTCGGCTACACCCCGCCCGCAGGATGCCCCGGACCCTGGGCCAAGGTTGTCTTCACCGCGGATTTCACCGTGACCGCCGGCGTGCAGTACGATCGCACTGCGGCGTTCTATCTGGGCCATGCCAACATCTTCTATGGCACCACCGCGGAGCCAGGTGCGAGCTTCAGTCCCTCCTGGCACGTGGAGCGGGACGTCACTGACTTGTCGGCGATCTTCAAGTCAGACCAGGTGGGTGAGGCCAATCTGGGCAACCTGGTCAACTCGACGTATACCGGCATCATTTATGCCAACGCGGCGCTTGAATTTTATCCGTCGAACTTTACCAACCCGGCGCCGCGTGTGCCCGACATGGTGGTGCCGGTGAACGGGACCGGCGGCGATGCGGGAACGCTGAACACCACCTCCAGCACCATCTCGCAGGCCCTGAACCTGCCGGAGAATGTGGAGGCCGTCTATCTCGACGTGATTGCGCAGAACCAGAGCAACGATGAGTTTTTCTACTTCGACGTGCCGAGTAACGAGGCGAACAATCTTCTAAGCTTCGGAGGAACGGCCTTCCGCGAGACGGAGATCACCCTGGACGGCAATCCCGCCGGTGTGGCGCCGGTCTACCCGTGGATCTTCACCGGGGGCATTGATCCGTATCTCTGGCGTCCGATTCCAGCCAACCAAACACTCGACTTTAAGGCATACCGGGTGAATCTGACCCCCTTCGCCGGCATGCTGGCGGATGGCCAGACGCACACCGTAGCCCTGAGTGTGTTCAATGCCAACTCTTACTTCCTGGCCACGGCCAATCTGCTCGTCTACCTGGATCATCGCAGCCAGAAGGTGACGGGCGGCGTGGAAGAGAACACTCTCTCTGCTGCGCCGACGCCGCAGACGCAGGAGAATATCTCCTTCAACGCGGCCACCGGTGACTATACCGGCACGTTGTCCGTAACCTCCACTCGCCAGTTCACCATCAGGGGCTATGTGGACACCTCGCAAGGCCGCGTGGAGACCACCCTGGACGAGAAGGTCGACTTCAGCAACACGCAGCAGGTGGACGTGAACCCCACTACAGATTCACCGGACACGCAGAACATTCAACAACTGACGACTGTGGATGCGCACGTCACCACACGGAGGGGACAGATTGCCAGTACGAGTGAGGAGAGGTATGTCTATCCGCTGAAGATCAACTACACCTTTGCGTACAACACGGCCGGAGCGTATTACTATCAGAACACCAGCGTAGACCAGCAATACAAGCTGACCAAGATGCAGCGTCTCTTCGGAATGCGTCCCCTCACCTCCAGAACTTTTGAGGAGACGCAATCGCAGGATGACTTGAACCTGAACACGTTTGCACCTTCCAACACCAACTCCTCGCAGACCTACCGGTACAACGACTCGCTCGGCAACTGCTACAGCGAGACGCTGACCTCGGCCAGCAATGTGCTGACTGACGCGACGAGCCGTTGTAGCCACTAGACCATTTTCCCTGATGATGGGTGTACGGAAGCGGGCGTTCAGTGGCGTTTTCATTGAGGAAAACGCCCACAGGAGTCGTTCCCCTTGCTTGCACCTTCAGGGAAAATGGTCTAACGCTCAGGCAACGCAAGAAAATGCCATGCGGGACGCTTCGCAGAAGATGAAGATGAGCGTTACCAGGAGGCGGAACGAAAGGGCATAAGGTCCAGTGCCCATGAAAATTGGATGAACAGGCCCCAGACAGTCGAGTCTTCGCGCCAACAGAGCGGTTCGGCACAGATGCTGTGGAAGGTGTGGACCTGGTCCTGGTCGCGAGAGATCACGCATTTTGTCGGCGATAGGCGTGTAGTTCGAGAGACGGTTTTGGGTGTTTCCATGCCTTACCGGCGGGGCATGGCAAGAGGCGGAGCTGTGCCAGATGTCTCTTTGTGGATCGGCGAGGACGCCGGGTGTCACCCAGCGTCCAAATCTTTTGCCGTCCAAACGTTCGGCCGGATTGGTGAAGATGTGGGATGCCCGCGCATCCTGCAGGCCCACATCTCAAAAGCGAGATGCGGGGCGCCCGCGATTCCCGGCCATCCCTAACAGCAGCAGCCGCGTCCTGACGCTGGGTCGATGGACCCGCAGTGCGAAGACTACAATCGTAGCGGCAGAGTGCTGGCGGGAGCGATGAATACAAGTCTCTTCGAGTTATTCAAGATTGGGATCGGGCCTTCGAGTTCGCATACGGTGGGACCCATGCGCGCGGCGCTGCGATTTGTGCGCGAGATGGCTGCGCAGGGCAAGTTTGGCTCCGCGCTGACGGTGGATCTGTATGGGTCACTGGCGCTGACCGGCATCGGTCACGGAACCGACCGCGCGGTGATGATGGGCCTGCTGGAGGAGTCGCCGGATACGGTGGATCTGGAGACCATCGATTCACGCCTGGAGTCCCTGCGGACCACCCGAACCCTGAAGCTCTTTGGACAACAGAGCGCGCGCTTTGATCCCGCCTTGGATCTGCGCCTGCATCGCGATCAGATGTATCCAGACCCTGAGGTGGCGACGCATCCGAATGGAATGCGCTTTTCTTCCCGGGACCAGCAGGGAGACGTCATGTTCGAGCAGGTGTACTACTCCATCGGCGGCGGTTTTATCCTCTCCGCCCCGGAGTTTGCGGCGGGCGCAAACGGCCTCCAGACCCGTTCTGTTCCCTACGCCTTCTCCAGCGCCAATGAGTTGTTGCACCTGGGCGGGCAGCATCGGCTTTCGATCGCTGAGATGGTGTTGGCCAATGAGGTCGCGTTGCTCCGAGATCCGGAGATCATGCGCCGGATCGAGCGGATCCTCCGTCCTTTGCGGCCCGGGCAGGGCCCGGCTCCGACTCCAGCCCGCCCAACGGTGGGTAGCCTCCCCGACCAGGAACTTATCGAGGCAGCCATCCTGGCCCTTTGGCAGGCGATGGAGGAATCGATCCAGCGCGGAATTCGAACCGAGGGAGTGCTTCCGGGTGGGCTTAACGTGCGGCGGCGCGCGCCCGGGCTGGCGCGACGGCTGGCGGAGATGAAAAAGAAGGACGTTGCCGTCGATCCGTTGGCCCCGCTGGACACCGTCACCATGGTGGCCATGGCGGTAAATGAAGAGAATGCTGCCGGGGGACGGGTGGTTACGGCGCCCACCAATGGCGCGGCGGGAGTGATTCCAGCCGTGGCCTACTACTATGTCCACCACGCAGCCGCTGCGCAGAGCCCCGAGCAACGCCGGGAGGGGCTGCTGCGGTACTTTTTGACGGCGGCTGCGATTGGGATTCTGTACAAAGAGAACGCCTCCATCTCCGGCGCGGAGGTGGGTTGCCAGGGTGAGGTAGGGGTGGCGTGCTCGATGGCGGCCGGGGGACTGGTGGCCGCCTTGAATGGCGACAATGCGACCGTGGCCAGCGCGGCCGAGATCGCCATGGAGCACAACCTGGGAATGACCTGTGACCCGATTGGAGGGCTGGTGCAGATTCCCTGCATCGAGCGCAACGGCATGGGAGCGGTGAAGGCGGTAAATGCGGCGCGTCTGGCGATGCATGATCAGGGAGAGCACAAGATCTCGCTGGACCAGGTGATTGAGACCATGTACCGCACCGGAATGGATATGCAGTCACGGTATAAGGAGACCAGCCTGGCAGGACTGGCGCTGAATGTGATCGAGTGCTGATATCGAGGCCCATAGGCTGCCCGGCGGATGCGCGAGGAAGGCGTTCCCGCTTCAGGCGGGGCCGATGCGACCGGCGTCGATCCAGCAAGAGGTTGGAACCGTGAGCAGGCCAGCCACCGCATAGGTGTGGAAGAAGCTGCGAAGCTGCTGCTCGAAGGCGGGGTAGCCGGGGTGGTCGGGCTTGGGAATGATGGAGAGCGATTGGGTCTGGCCGAGGAAAGATTTCCAGTCCAGCATCTGCTGGCCAGGGATCTTGTCGCTGCGGTGATCGGCGGTGAAGACCTGGTGGAGGTTCTCGTGAACGCGATAGCCGGCGCGGACGTAGGCGTAGTCGGTGCCGTGCGTGATGAGGAGATCTTCAAAGGCTATGGACTGCGGGGAGTCATCTTTGGCCCGGCCGTAGGAGACCAGCACCAGCCAGCCGCCAGGTTGGAGGATGCGCCGGAATTCGAGCAGAGCGCGCGGAACGTCGAACCAATGGAAGGCCCGACCGGCGGCCACCACGGCGACGGAGTTGGCGGCGAGGCCGGTGTCTTCCGCAGTGCCTTTACGAACCTGAAGGCGCGGCCAGTCCGCTCGGAGTTGCATGCAGGCGCCGCGCATCTCGTTGTTGGGCTCGATCGCCTGCACCGGATTGCCATTGGAGAGAAAGACCTCAGAGAGCATGCCTGTACCGGCTCCCATGTCGGCGACCGGCCACTCCGGTTGCAGGCCGCACCAGGTCTTCAGACGATCCAGAATCATCTCTCCGGGATAGCGCAGACGGTAGCGGTTATAGAGAGCGGCTCGCCCCGTGAAGCGGTCGATACGGTCCATGCCTGGATCATATCCGTTGCTTGATATAGTGAGCGCATGACATCGATCCAGTCGCAGAGAGCTGGGGCAAGAACGCATGACCGGCGGCTTCTGGGGTTCGTGGTGGTGAGCCTGCTGCTGGCCAATGTGGGACAATGGGCGCTTTGCCGGGCCTTGCACCTGGGCAATCCGGGAAATATGATTCCCGATCTCAAGGCGTTCTTCCACGTTCGGCAGTGGACGGACTCCTGGCTGCCGATGATGAAGTCGCTCGATTACTTCCGGGCGCACCCCACCCTGCCAATCTACGACGCCAAGCTGTATGACACGCTCATCTACTCCCTGGCCAGTGAACTGCCGCTGGTGGCCATGCGCAAGCTGGGTTTGAGCGATGCAGCCATGCTGCGGACCTTGGCGGTTCTTTCCTTTGCAGCGGTGTGGGGTGTGGCGGCCGTTTCCATTGCGATGGGAAGATGGCTGCTGCGGCAGCGGGGTGCAGAGATGACCTGGCCGGCGGCGCTGGCTGTGGTGTTGGCCACACTGGGATGCTATCCGTTGCTCAAGGGGTACTCGCTGGGCAACGCGCAGACCTTCCTGTCCTTGGGATTTACTCTGCTTCTGCTGCTATGGACCACCGGCTACGAAGCTCGGGCCGGCGCGGTGGCCGCTATACTGACGGCGGTAAAGCCGCAGTTTATTCTGCTGCTGGTGTGGATGCTGGTGCGAAGACGATGGGGTGCGGCAAGGGCGTTTCTGGCTTGCGCAGCGCTGTTGCTGGCTGCTTCGGTGGCCGTATTTGGTTGGCGCAACAACCTGGACTATCTGCGCGTGCTCGCCGGATTGAGTCACAAAGCCCAGTCCCACTACGCCAACCAGTCGATGTTTGGCACGATCAACCGCATGATCTTCAACGGCGAGAATCTGCTCTACCATCCGTACGTCTACACACCCTTCATTCCTTGGGTCTATGGGGTCACGCTGGCCAGCTCGCTCCTTCTGGTGGGCTTGGCTCTGCTCTATCCGTGGAAGACTTGGAGAGGAAGCACGGCGGATCTGGCGGCGATGGGGATTGTCTCGGTGGCCGCCTCCCCCATGGCCTGGGAGCACCACTACGGAATTGTGCTGGGGATTGCGGCCTGGGCGTGGTTTGCCTATGCCTGCTGGTGGACTCGTCCTCCATGGATGCTGGCCGTTGCGGCCTTCCTCTGCTTGAACTTTCTCCCCGCCTTCAACTACCTGGCAGGTCTGCGCGGGTGGAATTTGTTGCAGTCCTATCTTTACATCGGAGCCCTGTTGCTGATGGGATGGCTGATGCGGCTGAGCAGCAACACGCAGCAAGCAGCGGCGGAGCCGAGGGACTGCGGGCAGGGAAGCCCTGGGTGACCGAATGGCCTGTGCAAGGAGAGGTGTCCGTGCTTGGCCGGGCGGTATGGAAGAAACGCGGTTCGGATGGGGTGCTCGATTTTGACGGGAGCCTTGACATCCTGCAGGTCCACATCGCTGAGCAGAAAGATGGGGGACGCCTCGGCGCCCGGCTCCTGCGATCAAGCCGTTCAGCGACCTGGGCCTGGCGGCAGCACTGGGTTCTGGGCGCGCCACAAAGCCCCAAGCAGAGGATCGACGACGCCTTCCCGGACATGGATGGCTGGAAACTCGGAACGAATATCAGCCACAAGGGCCTCGCGGACAGATCGG
>JAKART010000114.1 GCA_021819255.1 Acidobacteriota bacterium | reverse complement strand
GGCCCAGCGGGAGCCTCTACGGAATCACCGATCAGGGGGGCGGCAACAGCCAGGGAACCGTCTTCAAACTGACGCCGCCGTAACGCCATCAGAAGACTCGGCCCCCTCAGCGGAATTTGCGGGTGGTTCTCGGTTCGGGCAGTCGTCAAACTGCCTGGTAGAAGGCGCGCTCCATGCCTTTCTACCTTCGTCCTCCGGGAACCACTCAGCAAATATCGTTCAAGCCCTCGACCGCGGCGCCCGATCACCCAGCTTTTCCTGCCTGAAAGCGCCCCTCAAACCAGGCTGGCTACAGCGTCTTCATTCCATTCCAGCCAGGAAGCCTGCCGAAGATCCCGATGCCGACCAAGACTCTCCGACGCTCCGAACGGCTGATGCGAGAGGATCCGTGCGCCCGGAGATCTCTTCAGCCCTTCGCCTGAGCGCCAGCAAAGGCGCGCTCGATGAGCTGGCGAGCCAGCTCGATCTCCTCGCCGCTCACCGAATGCGGCTTGCCGGGAAAGCCGCGCAGCTCCACCTGAGCGCCCATGGCGGTAAAGATGCGGGCCGACTCCTGAACCCGCGTCCACGGAACCCACTGGTCCGGATCGCTGCCGGCAAACAGGGCTGGGGTGCCGTGCAGTTCGCCCTCCTGCGTCAGCGTCGATCCCGGAGGGCCGATCAGCCCTCCTGTCCAGGCGATCAGCCCCGCGTAGCGCGCCGGATGAGAGGCGATGAACTCCACAGCCAGGCAAGCTCCCTGGGAGAAACCGGCCAGGACGATGCGCTCCCGGGGAATCCCGGCGGCCAGCGCCAGATCCGCAGTCGCCTGAACCCGGGCAAGGGCTGAGTCGAGGTGCGGCTGGTTCAACTCCCGCTCAGCCAGAAACGAGTTGGGATACCAGGCCAGTCCGGCCGCCTGCGGAGCCAGAAAGGCCAGCGGAATCCGGCCCGGAGCCAGCGCGCGGGAGAGGGTGAGAATATCCCGCGCCGGGCCGCCACGGCCGTGCAGAAGAATCACCACCCCTGCAGCCTCGGTCAAGGCAGCTCCGGCGCGGTAGAGCTCGCCGGAGGCGTGCGGGTCCGCGGCTGGATTGGCCTCCGCGCCTCCCTTGTGCAGCGTGATGCTGGGCAGCCGCTGCTGAAGACCCTCCCTGCGGAACTCCAGCCATGTGGGCAGGCAGAGGCTCTCGCCCAGGGTCTCCACAGGCTCGTCCACCGCGAAGCCTGGTTGATCCGTGGCCAGCTCGAAGAGAACGCCTCCCGGCTCGCGAAAATAAATCGAGTGGAAATATTTGCGGTCCAGAACCTCCGTGGCGGCCAGGCGTTGCGTGATGACCGAGCGCCAATCCATCTGCGCTGCGTCGTTGGCAACGCGAAAGGCGATGTGGTGGACCGAACCGGCCCCGGAGCGGCCAAAGTTCGCCTGCGGGTCAACAACCATGTCGATGTGACTGCCCAAGGCCGTGGGATGGGCAGATGAAGCAAAGCGTAGCCTCTGACCTTCGGCCGCAATCTGGTGGAAGCCCATCACGGAGAGGATGCCGGAGGTCTCCGTGGCATCGAGCTGAAGCATGGTCACGCCAGAGAGCCCGCGGATGGCATGACCGCTGGGCACATCGGAAAAGCGCGGCGGGTGGCCGGTGGCGACCCCGGCCTGCGCTGTCAGTTCAATCTGCATGCCGGCCGGATCCGAGAGGCTGAGAACCTCTTCGTTGAAGCGGCGCGGCCCGCGGCTGAACGGAATCCCCTTGCTGGCCAGGCGCTGCTCCCAGAAGGACAAAGAGTCCAGCGGAATAAGAAAGGCGACATGGGTAACCTCACCCGCTCCCGGCGTTCCCCGGCCTGCGCGCGGCCAGGGGAAGAACGTGAGCAGAGTGCCGGGAGCGCCCAGATCGTCCCCAAAGTAGAGATGGTAGGTCCCGGGATCATCAAAGTTGACCGTGCGCTTCACCAGACGCAACCCCAGGACCCGGGTATAGAAGTCCAGGTTCATCTGCGGCTCAGAGGCAATGGCGGTCACGTGATGGAGGCCAACGATCGGATCTGCGGTCATGGGGAACCTCCGGGTGGCGCCCACGCCACCCGCCAACAAACCTCCCGCCGGCTTCTTCCACTGGCAAGGAAGGAACTCCTCCGGGAAGTCTCAAAGCACGTACCCTCTTTATTGTCTCGCAATCTCCGTCCGTCGCCACGCGATGGCCGCCTGGCATAGACTCGTCTCATCATGCCTCCCGCCATTGCCGCTTATGCGCTCACCCGGAGTTTCGACGGGTTTACGGCCGTCGACCACATCGACCTCGCCATCGAGCCGGGACAGTTCTTTGGATTTCTGGGGCCGAATGGCGCCGGCAAGTCCACCACCATCAAGATGCTCACCGGACTGCTGGCGCCCAGCTCGGGTTCGGTGCAGATTCTAGGCCAGGACCTGTTTTACAACCCCATCGAGGTGAAGCGGCACATCGGGGTCGTGCCGGAGGGGATGGCTCTCTTTGCCAAGTTGACCGCGCGGGAGTACCTGCGCTTTGTGGGACGAATGTACGGGCTGGACAAGGCGACCACCGAGCAGCGATCTGAAGAGTTGCTGGAGTTCATGGGCCTCTCCGACCAGTCCAAAAAGCTGATCGCTGATTACTCTCATGGCATGGGCAAGAAGCTGGCGATGGCCGCGGCGGTGATCCATGGTCCCAAGGTGCTCTTTCTCGACGAGCCCTTCGAGGGTGTGGACGCCATCGCCGCCGGCACCCTGAAGGCCATGCTGCAGAGGATGATCGCGCGTGGAGCCACCATCTTCCTCACCTCGCATGTGCTGGAGATTGTGGAGCGGCTCTGCTCGCACGTGGCCATCATCAATCATGGGCAGATTGTGGCGCACGGCTCGCTGGAGGAGTTGCGCGCCGGCGTGCGGGCGCGCTGGCCGCAGGATGGCGCTGCCGATGCGGGGGACACATCGCAGGGCCGCCTGACCCTGGAGCAGATCTTCCTGAATGTAGTGGGCGGAGGAGCAGCGGCCCATCCCGAGCAGGAGCTGTCATGGTTGAGCTAGAGCCGCACGCGCAGGCCGCGCCGTCGGCATGGACGCCGGCGCAGACCCGGGCGCAGTTTGCCGCCATCGTCTGGCTACGCTGGCGAATCACGGTCAACAGCCTCGCGCGCCGCGGAGGCGCAGGCGAGCTGGCCGGCCGCGCTGTGACGGCGATGGTCTTTCTGGGGCTCCTGTTCTTCCTTGTCGTGGCGGCCGGCGTGGCCGGTTTCTTCTTCGCCGCCAAGGGGCATCTGGACCGGATCGCGTGGCTGCTGTGGGGAGTCTTCCTCCTCTGCCAGTTGCTGAACATCCAGCTTGGGCAGCCCGGCGTGAACTTTGATCCAACCCAACTGATCCGCTTTCCCATGCGCCGGAGCATCTATGTGGAGATCCGGCTCTTCTTTGGCATGCTCACTCCAGCCAACCTGGCCGGAACATTGATGGCTGCCGCGGCGGCCCTGGGCATTGCGATCGCCACTCCATCCCTCTGGCTCTACGCGCTCATCGCCCTGGGAGCCTTTGCAGCCACCCAAGTTCTCTTCTCCCGCATGCTGTTCGCCTGGGTAGACCGCTGGCTCGCCACCCGCCGCGCCAGGGAGGCGTTAACCGCCGTCATGCTGGCATCGCTGGTGGGGGTCCAGTGGGCAAACTTCACCTTCAACCCGGCTTACAACCGCCACCGGGCCGGCGCCTTTCACCTCTCCCAGCAGCATCTGGCATGGGCTAGTCACCTCATCCGGATCTCCGGTCCGGCGCTCAAGTTCTTGCCGCCGGAGTTGGCCGCCTCGGCGTTGACGGCAGCCAGCCACGGCAGCAGCCTCCGGTTTGCCCTCGACACTCTGGGAGATCTGGCCTATGCCGCGCTCTTCCTTCTGATCTTCGCTTTGCGCATGCTGCGCGAGTTCCACGGGGAGAACCTCTCCGAAGCTG
The DNA here is from genome assembly GCA_021819255.1 of Acidobacteriota bacterium. Lineage (GTDB taxonomy): Bacteria > Acidobacteriota > Terriglobia > Terriglobales > Acidobacteriaceae > Granulicella. The sequence continues at coordinate 3,008 of JAKART010000114.1, read as the reverse complement.
CCGCCGGAGCACGGCCCGGCAGGGCCGATCCCGCAACCCTGCACGCCTCAGCCGCTGCGCCGGCAAGAAGAGCCGCCCTCGCGGACTCCAAGCCTGCCGATTGGCCCTCCACGCCGCTGACCCCAAGCGGAGCCACCGCTGCCACGCACAGGCGAGTTCTGGATCTGGTCGTGACAGGACTGCAGAAGGAGATTCTCTATGCGCGGAGGAATCTGGGAGTTCTTTCCGCCCTGATCATGCCCCCGCTCATGATATTGATCTTCGCCAACCGATTCTCCTCCGCAGGGAAGAGCCCGATATGGCTCTTTCCCGCATCCGTGGCCTATATTCTGCTGGCCGTCTGCCCGCTTGGCTATAACTCGTTCGGCATGGACGGAACTGGAGTGCAGGTGTACTTCCTTGCGCCCGTGCGCCTGCGCGACGTCGTCCTATCCAAGAATCTATTGATAGCCCTGCTGGCGGTCATCGAGGTGATTCTGATCTTTTGCCTGATCTCCCTCCAGGCTGGAGTCCCCTCGCCGAACATCGTGCTGGAGACGCTGCTCTGGGCGGCCGGGACGCTGGCCGTGAACCTGATCTTCGGCAATCAGCGTTCGCTCTCCGCGCCCAAGCAGATAGACCCGCAGCGCATGTTGCAGAGACAGTCCTCCCAACTCAGCGCTCTGATCAGTCTGGCTGTGCTGGCTGGCTGTTACGGCCTGGCCTCCCTGATCTTCATGGCCTGCCTCTGGCTGCATGCCCTGTGGGCGCTGGCGCCGGCTTCGGCTTGCTTCGCTGCCGCCGGGGTGGGCGCTTATGAGCTTCACCTTCGTTCTGTGGATCAATCGGCTCTCCAGCATCGCGAAGCGCTGATGGAAGAGCTCTGCCGCACCGGATAGCGTCCTTGGCTGTTCCAGCCGCTCTGCAGCCTCTGTTGCACCCACCTGTCTGGACCACACTCTCCGCGGCGGCAAGCTGGACGAAGGTCGGCTGAAGCGGAACCAGAGACGCACCGGCTGCGCCGTGCCTTACAGAGCCACTGCGCCGATCAGGCTCAGCATTCGCCCTGTAAAGCCCTGCTCCGCGCGGTGGCTGAAGTACTTGCGCCGTCCGTCGGGAAGACGAGTGCAAGCTGTACACTGGCCGATCAAGGCAATGGCCGCCGGGCGCAGGCCGGCATCGAGAAGCTGGCGGCGATTGGCCTCCCACAGGTTCAGGTGAACCCGGGCATCAGGGTCGGCCCCCCTGCCGGCAGACTCGGGCGGTGAGTCCGCGACCTCGGTGACCAGCTCGCATCCGTAGTCAAACTGCGCCTCGAACTTCTCTCTCACCTCGGCGCCGATTTCGAAGCAGCAGGGACCGATGGACGGGCCGATGGCGGCGATCAGATCCTGCGGGCGGCAGCCGAATTGCTTGCGGAGGGCTTCAACGCCGCGTTCGACGATCCGCTCCACGGTTCCCCGCCACCCGGCGTGAAAGGCGGCCACGGCATGGGTGCGTGTGTCGGCAACCAGCACAGGAACGCAGTCCGCGGTAAGAATCCCCAGCAGAAGGTTCGTGTCGCAGGTGTAAAGGCCGTCACCCTCCAGAATGGCTCTGCCATCCTCAATCGTCAGCGGAAGCTGAGCACGCTCTACCCGGCAAACCCTCCCGCTATGGCACTGACGAACCGTGACCAGATCCGGCCGGACGCCAGCGGCGTGCGCAGCAGAACGCGATTGAACCAGCGCATCGGCCAAACTTTGGCGCATGGCGGTTACCTGGAGCGGATCCTCCTGAGGGGTATACCCGAGATTCTGTTCGGGAGGGCCCCCGGCGGCGTAGGCTGTCGAAACTCCCCCCTGGCGGGTGCTGAAGCCAGCCAGGAGCCAAGGGTACGGCTCCCAGCCAGGGATGTGGACGAGCCCTGGTTCAGAGCGGCGAGGCATGCCTCGATTGTACAAAGCGCCACTCCCCTCAGCCGGCACTCAGCCGAAACTTCCATCCGGCACGCCGAGCGCCTTAAAGATTTCGGGCCCGCTTTCTGGCGGGCCCTAGAGAGGCATTGGGGAGGGGAACTACTGGGGATTCATTAGGGGTCGCCCGGAAGACCGAGCAAAAAAGGTAGGAAGTTCTATTCAGAGCAGAATTGTGTGAGTTAGCCTCTCAGTTGATAGTTCTGACGCACCTCGCCGAAAAATGGTTGCTACGGATCTCAAGAAGATTGCTTCCACAGCCTTTCCTCACTTTCCGGATCGATCTGCTGAGGAAACAGTGGGCGACTTGTGCAACGTTCACCGCTCCTAAGCGTCCAACCATGCGGGAGTTGCTGATCGCAAAAGAGAGAAGAGAGCTAAGTCCCTCGCAAAGAGCAATATCCCTCGATTGGCTGCAATGGGAAGCGTGTCTGCAAGCCGGCTGCCCGACGAACCCTCCTGGGAGGTTTGGCAAGCGGCAAACTATACTAAGATCTGGAATTAGACCATTTTCCCTGATGATGGGCGTACGCAAGCGGGCGTTCAGTGGCGTTTTCATTGAGGAAAACGCCCACAGGAGTCGTTCCCCTTGCTTACACCTTCAGGGAAAATGGTCCAGGACTTGGAGTCTCGGATCCGCCGGCCCGGGCCAGAGCGGGAGATCATCGACCCCAAATCTCTCCTGGAACCTCCCGGCCTGGAGTTCTGATTTGAAGTTCCGCTCCGGCTACCCATCCAGCGGCGGTAACCCGTTGGAGACGGCAAAAATTTCTCCGGCTGCCGGCCGATACGGAGAGTTGACCCGCACCGCAAAGCAAAGCAACGCTCTTGCGCTTGAGAAGAAACTGATTTATGATTCCGCGATTGCAACATGAAGAATTCAAACCATATCGCCTCGCACCTCCTTCGTTCCCGTATCGGGAAACTATGTGTAGCCATTATCGGGACATCTCCCAGTGAGATGATTGAGAAGGCCACGGAAGTACTGAAAGAGTCCAACTTTCTGGAATTTCGACTCGATTATCTGGCCAAACCTTCCGCCGCAATCCCACCGCTCAAGCACTTCCTCGCCAA
>JAKART010000113.1 GCA_021819255.1 Acidobacteriota bacterium | reverse complement strand
TTCCGATCTAGGCATGAATCGCAGTATAGGCCAGAACCTCGCGCGGCCGAGCCTGCACCTCCCCGCTCTTGAACAGCGCTGAGCCCACCACCGCGATCGCCACGATGATCGACTCCAGAATCACCGTGCCGATGATCCATCCCACGGTGGCCCGCCGTGCCGCTTGCTCGCTTCGGGCTGAAAAGAACTTCTGATACATGGACTGATTGCCGAGCATCAGCAGGCAGGTGGGCAGAAAAATTGCAAATGCCGACTGCACCTTCTGCGGCGCTGCTCCCGCCATGGCCGGCGCAGCGTAGTAGCTGCGAAAGGGGCGCAGGTCGCCAAACACCTGGAAGTGCGATGCCGGCAGGGCTGCCCGAACCTGGCTCCAGCCGCCGCCAAGGTGAATCAGCACGGGCAGAGCGGCGATCATGGTGAACGTCGCCAGCAGGCCGATCACCACGTCCATATAGGCCACCGAACTCATCCCTGCAATCGCCGTGAACAGGGTGACAAAGCAAGCCAGAATCACCTGCCCACTGCGGGCCGTAACCTGGGGAAAGATCATGTGAAGAATATCTCCGCCCCCGATGAACTGGTAGCTGGTAATGGCGGTATAGGTGAACAGAACAGCGATCACGCCCAATACCCGCGCCGTCTGGTTATAGCGCAACTCCAGGAGATCGGGGATCGTGAACTGCGCGAACTTTCTCGCTCGCGGCGCGATGAAGTAGATCAGCAACAAGCCGGCCCACCCGCCGCCCGCTTGCCACAAAGCGGCAAAGCCATGCTTGTAGGCATTCTCTGCTCCGCCCAGCAGAGAGCCTGACCCAATCCAGCTCGAAAGCAAGGTGAACACCAGCACAAAGGCTGAGAGCGAACGCCCCGCGACCAGATAGTCCGCCTTGGTCTTCACGCTGCCCAGCCTGGCCAGCGACACGCTCAACAACGTCAAGACGATCAAGCCGAGAACGATGGCGTAGAGGAGCATGAGTGGACTAATTTTATCTGAGGCTGGATTGGGTCGGTTTGGAGCCTGGCTCAGGGATTGCTATACTTGAGGCTCGACGTCCTCGAAGGCCTCGCCGAACGGCGGGACCACGGTTCCCTTCCACCCCGGCAGGCGAAGCTGAGACGCAGGAGCCCGGCAGACGAACTTGGCTGTCAGCAGGGCAGATTTGTGCATAGCAATGCCAAGGCCAGATAGCTCAGTGGTAGAGCGCGGCCCTGAAAAGGCCGGCGTCGGCGGTTCGATCCCGTCTCTGGCCACCACCTCCGCCGCCTCACAAATCTCAAGCCACGCTCAGCCTTGAGCGTAGCTCCGTGATCAGCACGCGGCCCTGAAAAGGCTCCCGTCGGCGGCTCGATCCCGTCTCTGGCCACCACCACTCAAAATTCAAGCAGCTCCAGACAGAGGGGCGGCGAAAGGGTTAAAGCTTCGAGCAACCGCGTCTGCGGTCCTACGCCGAAGAGCGAAAGCGGTGCTTGTGGCCAACGCGAACCACGCGAGGTTTAGATCGACCCGAATGGAAACGACCGGGGGCAAACGACCTGAAGCCTCTTCTGAGGCTCGGCCCATAGCACCATTCCGATCCGTCTTATCCCGCGTCTTGAGCCAGGACCAGAGCAGAGTCGTCCTCACCCTGGACAGTTTGCTGATGCGCCACGCTGAGACGATCAAGAATGACTTGCGAAAGGTGAGGAGAGCATGGCCCTGCCGCGTCTGGCCTAAGACCGGCTGAAGCTTTGTCCGGCTCTGCCGGAAGCGACTCACCGGGCGCGCTCGATCTCCAAGGTAGCGCTCGATCTCCAAGGTAGCGTTCGATCTCCAAGTCGCAGTGCCGAATCACCCCGAAGCCCAGTCGCCCGTGGACGCGTCGCAAAGGATTGTCAAGCGGCGAGCATTTATTCCAGCGATGGATGGAGACTGCCGGAGAACTGATTTGGCGCTGCGAAAGCTGAGACACTGGCCGGAGTCGCCATGCTTTGTTCATCGGCACGTCTGGCATTGCATCTTCCAACGGAGAGAGCATCGGAAGGAGGGAACTGTCTTGTTCCATGGCTGATCCTCACTCCACTCGCGGCGGCGGCGACGGAATCCTGGGGGGAATGCCGCTGTTCCTCCACCCATGGGAAAACCACCCACGGGAAAACCCGACCCTCGAAAAGTCGCTCTAATACACTATTCATGTGCCGCATCCCCTCGCCCCTTCCGCGTACGGCTGGCATCAAGCCAAACGGATGGTCCCTCCCTGGGGAAACGCTGCGTTGGTTGCAGAGCGGAGGGCGGCACAATGCAAGACTTCCCGGAAAGGCGGGCTCCGGCGGGCATCCATACTTTGTGCGCGGCCCGAACAGGGGATCTCTCGGATGGAGGAACTGCTGTTTGAGAAGAGATGATTTGACGCAAAGGCCGATCATGGGCAAGGTGCTGGTGGCGCTTCTCTGCCTCACGATGACGTGTCTCTCGGCTCATGCGGCCGTGGCTCTGTTGATGGAAGAACCTTATGGATTCTTCGGAGCAGTCAACCCGACCGGACACGCGGCAATCTATCTCAATCATGTCTGCGCGGAGACTCCCCTGCAGCTTCGGCCTTGCCATGATGGCGAGTACGGCGTGGTCATCAGCCGTTATCACAAGATCGACGGCTATGACTGGATCGCCATCCCCTTGCTGGGCTACCTCTACTCGGTCGATCACCTGGACCGGATCCCGGCAACCGCGAATCGCGCACAGATGCTGACCCTCCAGAATGCCTATCGCAGAGAGCACCTGCTGAAGCTCGCTCCAGATCATCAGGGCCATGCTCCCGGGGGCGAGTGGGTCCAGTTGGTTGGCGAGTCTTATCTGCGAACCATCTACGGCTTCCAGTTTGACAGTACGCCGGAAGAGGACGAGAGGTTTATCGCTCTCTTCAATGACCGCAGAAATATCGGACACTTCAATCTTTTCTTTCACAACTGCGCAGACTTCTCGCGGGTCGTGCTGAATACCTACATGCCGCACTCGGTCCATCGCAACTTCGTCGCCGATATCGGGCTGATGACCCCCAAGCAGGTGGCGCGGTCTCTGATGGAGTACGACCGGAAGAATCCTCAGCTTCGCCTGCAGGTGTTTGTCATTCCGCAGGTGCCCGGGACGATTCCCCGCAGCCACCCCGTGGATGGCGTGGCCGAGTCGCTGGTCAAGAGCAAGAAATACATCATCCCTCTGGCGGTCCTGAACCCCGAGCTAGCCGGCGGAGCGGTGGTGGCGTACCTGGCCGATGGGCGCATGCAGTTGCCTGCCGGCGCCACGGTCTTTCACCCCGCCGACGAGAGAGTGAGCGGAGTGCCGGACCCTCCCGCAAGGCCGCCGCTGGTGACGGCTTTGCCCGACGTGACCAGCGAGACGGCCTATCAGGCTGGCGATCCTCTCTGGACGAGCGGCTTCGCGCTGCCTTGATGCGGGTAGAAGAGATGCGGGCAGAGGAGAGGATACGGACAGTCGAGCCGGCGTAACGCAAACGACGCAGCCTCTTTTCAGGCGGCGAGCACTGATCCAGCAGCGAATGGAGACGCGTGTCCGGACTCCTCCGGGCCGGACGCTGATCTTCGGCAGCCGCGTCGATCCCGCCTGGCGGTATTCCAGCTTCGCTCGGCGTGAGCTCAGCCATCCCTCTCAGCGCCATGGCTGAGCTTTCAGATCACGTCCGGCATCTCCTTGCGGGGGAAACTGCCCTAGAATGCTCTCCAGGGGGCTTGCGCGGAAGCTGCTGGCCTGGAGAGATTGAACCCGAGGGAATGGGCGCCGAAGAGTCTGATCTGTGCCGGTCCGCGCTCCCGACTTTCCCCTCCATGATCACGAGGAAGAGCCAGATGGACCTCAAAGCGAAATCGCAGATGCTGCAATCCAGGCTGGGAGAGCTGGCGTCTCTTCTGGTGGCCTACTCCGGAGGGACGGACTCGGCTTATCTGGCCTTCGCCGCGCACCAGGTCCTGGGCCGGCGCATGCTGGCGGTGATTGCAGACTCGCCATCCCTTCCCCGCCGCGAGTTGGAAGACGCCCTGGCCTTTGCCCGGCATCATGGGATTCCAGTCCAGTCCATCAAGACCGGCGAGATGGAAGATCCGGCCTATACCCGCAATGACACCCAGCGCTGCTTCCGCTGCAAGAGCGAGTTGTTTACCCAGATGGAGGAGGCGCGCCGGCGGCTGGGATTTCACCACCTGGCCTATGGCATGAACTTGGATGATTGCGGCGAGTTCCGGCCTGGCCGGCGGGCCGCCGAGGCCTTTGGAGTCCTGGCTCCGTTGGCGGAGGCCGAGCTGCGCAAGGCGGAGATTCGAATCCTGGCGCGGCAAGCCGGGCTGGAGATCGCCGACAAGCCAGCCAGCGCCTGTCTGTCCTCGCGCATCGAATATGGCCGCGCGGTCACTGCGGAGAATCTTGCTCAGGTGGAGCGCGCCGAGGAGGCTTTGCACGCCCTGGGGTTTCCTCAGGTGAGGGTTCGCCATCACGGCCCGCTGGCGCGTGTGGAGATCGCACGCCTGGATCTTCCCCGAGCCTTGTCGCTCTCTGTGCTGGATGACATTACCGAAGCGGTGCGCAGCGCAGGCTTCCTCTACGTCACCCTGGATACCCAGGGCTATCGTTCCGGCTCGATGAACGATGTGCTGCCGGTCTCCGCCCTCGCCACGCCGGCAAGGACGACGCCCGAAGAACCGCTATAGTGAGGAGAGCACGCCGGAGCTGCGGAGAAGCTCACCGCACCCCCGTGAGAGAGAGTTCATGCGGATTGCATATCTTGACTGTTTCGCCGGCATCTCCGGCGATATGTTTCTGGGCGCGCTGCTGGACGCGGGTGCTCCGGCCGAGGCTCTGGAGCAGGCGGTTGAGGCTCTGGGCATCGGGGCCAGTCTCCGCATCGAGCGAGTGGATCGAAGCGGGATCTCCTGCACCCGGGTACGCGTGCTGGAGGGGGGGCGGCCGGTCGAACCCAGTGAGCCTCTCCCTGAACAAGCTGACTCCGTTGCGCACACCCAACCCCATGCTCATCCCCATGCCCACTCCCACAGCGACACTCATGCGCATGATCACGCTCACGCTGCGCAGCGTACTCCGGCCGGCGACTCCGCGCCCGATCTCTTGCACGCTCAGGGACACTCACATGCTCAGGGACACTCACACGCTCAGGGACACTCACATGCTCAGGGACACTCACATGCTCAGGGACGCTCGCTGCGAGTGATTCGCGATCTGATCCAGCGATCCCCGCTGATCAAGCCGGTGCAGCTTCGGGCCGTACGCGCCTTCGAGCTGCTCGCGGCCTCTGAGTCCAGGATTCACAACGTCGGCCTGGAAGAGATTCACTTTCATGAGGTGGGCGCGGTCGATGCGATCGCCGACATCGTCGCCTGCTGTGCTGGGATCGAAGCTCTGCAGATCGATGCCTGGTACTGCTCGGAGCTCAACGTGGGCTCTGGGACCGTGGTGTGCGCTCACGGAAGATTCCCGGTTCCGGCGCCGGCTACGGCGGATCTGCTGCGCGGCCTCCCGACCTACTCCGCCCACGTGCAGCAGGAGCTGGTGACCCCGACCGGTGCGGCATTACTGCGGACCCTGGAGCCCGTCTTTGGAGAGCGGCCCCGCATGCGGGTGCGGCAGATTGGTTACGGCGCCGGCTCACGCAATCCCGCAAAGTTCCCCAATGTGCTCCGTCTCAGCCTGGGTGAGGCTGCCGAACCCAACATGCTGCGGGACGCCACCATCCAGACAGCTTCGCACCGGGCCGACGTCAGCGTCCTGGAGACCGCTCTCGACGATCTCTCTCCGCAGATCCTCTCCTGGGTAGCCGAGTCGGCGCTGGCCGCCGGAGCGCTGGATGTGATGCTGACCCCGGTCATCATGAAAAAGGGACGGCCCGGCACTCTGCTCACCGTGCTGTGCCGCCCGGAGCAGAGCCAGGGCTTGGAACAGTTGCTGCTCCGCCAGACCAGCACTCTGGGGGTGCGCGTACGCCAGGACCAGAGGCTGAGCCTGGACCGGCGCCACATTGCCGTGTCCACACCCTACGGCGAGATCCGCATCAAGGTGGGCGAGCAGGCGGGCGAGGAGCTGAACGCAGCCCCGGAGTTTGAGGACTGCCGCGCGGCGGCCGAGCGTTGCCAGGCTCCGCTGAAGATCGTGCAGCAGGCTGCCATCGCCGCCTATGTCGAGCGGATGCGCTCCCCGCAGGCTCCCAGCGATCCCGGCATGACCGGAGCTGCGAACCGGACTCAGCCGGGAGGCAACTCCGGCCTATGACTCCCGTGGCGTTGTTGCAGCTTCTTTCTGCCGTGGAACGCGGCGAGGTCTCCGCCGCCGATGCCCTCCAGCGTCTCTCCCGGCTGCCGTTTGAGGATCTGGGAGATGCCCGCGTCGATCATCATCGCAGCCTGCGCAGCGGGCTCCCGGAGGTGATCTTCGCCCAGGGCAAGACCCGGGAGCAAACCGTGGCCATCTTTCAAAGCCTGCTCGGCGACGGCGTGGATGTGCTGGCGACCCGCGTGGATCCTGAAACGGCCCGGGAGCTGCTTGGCAGATTTCCGCGCGCCGTGCACCATCCCGCGGCGCGCGCCGTCAGCCTTCGTCAGACCGTAGCGCCCGCTGCGGATGCCGAGCGCGGCAAGGCCGGCGCGGGCAGCATCGCCGTCGTCTGCGCCGGAACCAGTGACGTGCCGGTGGCAGAGGAGGCGGCGGTGACGGCGGAGACCTTTGGAGCGCAGGTGAGCCGAATTTATGATGCCGGCGTGGCCGGGCTGCACCGCCTGCTGGCCGCGCGCGAGAGTCTGCTGGCCGCCGATGTGGTGGTGGTCTGTGCCGGCATGGAGGGTGCGCTGCCCTCGGTGGTGGGCGGCCTGGTGGGGGTACCGGTGATCGCGGTGCCTACCTCGGTCGGATATGGCGGATCCTTCGGCGGCGCCACGGCGCTGCTGGGGATGCTGAACTCCTGCAGCCCGAATGTGGTGGAGATCGG
>JAKART010000112.1 GCA_021819255.1 Acidobacteriota bacterium | reverse complement strand
CCGATCTCTCGCAAACTTATCCAGCGGAGGAGTGGTATGAGAGATGTGGTGGAACCGGTGCGAGCGTGGGAAGAAGCCATTTCCCTGCCGACGTACGCAGCGGGTCCTGCCGATCCGAATCCAATGTTTCTGGAGAAGAGGGTCTATCAGGGCAGCAGCGGCAAGGTTTATCCGAATCCCTTCACGGACCGTATCTCCAAGGAGAGAACAGAGCGAAGCTATCGGGCGATCTATCTCGAAAATGAGTATGTGCGTCTCATGATCCTCCCTGAGATAGGCGGCCGCATTCACATCGGACAGGACAAGACGAATGGCTATGACTTCTTCTACCGCCAGAACGTGATCAAACCGGCCCTGGTGGGTCTGCTGGGACCCTGGATCTCCGGGGGCGTCGAGTTTAACTGGCCGCAACACCACCGTCCCTCCACCTTTATGCCCGTTCACGCTGCCGTCGAACACTCCGAAGATGGCAGCGTCACTGTATGGCTCAGCGACCATGACCCCATGCTGCGCATGAAAGGCATGGTGGGAATCTGTCTGCATCCGAACTGCTCGCTGGTGGAGGCGAAGGTGCGGCTTTACAACCGGACTCCGTTTACCCAGACGTTCTTGTGGTGGGCCAACGTAGCCGTACGCGTACACGGCCTGTATCAGGCATTTTTCCCTCCCGATGTTCACTTTGTCGCCGACCATGCCAAGCGTGCGGTCTCGTCTTTTCCCATAGCCAGGAACTTCTACTACGGGGCGGACTATACGGCAGAGGTCGATCTCCGTTGGTACAAAAACATTCCGGTACCAACCTCCTATATGGTCGGAGCGTCCAACTTCGACTTCTTCGGCGGCTACGATCACGAAAAAGACGCGGGGTTTGTCCATGTTGCGGACCGCCATATCGCTCCCGGGAAGAAGCTTTGGACCTGGGGAAATGGTGACTTTGGCCACGCCTGGGATCGGAATCTCACGGATGAAGACGGGCCGTATGTTGAGTTGATGGCTGGCGTCTATACGGATAACCAGCCGGATTTTTCATGGCTCGCGCCCTATGAGACCAAGATCTTTAGTCAATTCTGGTATCCGATTCAAAAGATCGGCCCTGTGACCTGCGCCAACCTTCACGCGGCCCTGAGCGTAGCGGAATTGGGAACAAGCATTCGTCTGGGGGTTTGTACCCCGAAGCGCATAGTTGGATGCAGGGTGATGGCGCGCCGTGGCGAGAGCATCGTCTTTCATGCGGACATCGAGATGGAGCCCGGCAAACCGTGGATCGGCGAGTTCCAAAGTGCGTGGAAGCTGAGCGAGCTTCGCTTTGAGCTGCGGGATATTAGCTCCCATGTCTTTCTGGAGTATGCGCCCGAAGAGCCAACCGGGGTCGATCTGCCAGAGGCGGCCACGGAGCCGCCGCCGCCGCAGGAGATCTCTACCGTGGAGGAGTTGTATCTTGCTGGTCTTCATCTGGAGCAATACCGCCATGCGACGCGTTCTCCCGAGGCTTACTGGGCGGAAGCCTTGCGGCGGGATCCGGGAGATGCTCGGGTGAACCATGTGCTGGGCTTGATGGCGCTGCGCAGAGGAGAGTTCCATCGCGCGGAGGAACTTTTCCGCAAGAGCATCGCACGCCTTACCCGCCTGAATCCGAATCCGAGGGATGGAGAGCCATTTTTCAATCTTGGGCTTGCGTTAGCCTGGCAGCAGCGTCCAGCGGAAGCCTATGAGGCCTTCTATAAAGCTACCTGGAACGAAGCCTGGCACAACGCCGGGTACTACGAACTCGCCAAACTGGCCGCGATGCGAGGCGACTTTGAGCTTGCTCTTGCCCATCTGGAGGAGTGTCTGCGTAGCGGCCGGGAAAACCTGCAAGCTTGCGATCTGCGATCCGCCGTTCTGCGGCGTATGGGCCGTCACGAAGAGGCTCGTCAGCAAGTGCAATCAACCCTCGGCAAGGATCGGCTGGATCTTTTTGCTCACGCCGAAAGAATGTTTCTCGAAACTCCCTCCTCGTCCGCTTGGCGCGATCTGGCAGTCATGCTCCACGGCGACATCCAAACGGGGCTTGACATTACCTACGACTATGCAGGCGCCGGTCTGTATGGGGAAGCTTGGCAGCTGTTGGCCAAGGTGGTCGAGGAGACAGGCACGGAGTATCCCATGACCCTTTATACCTTGGCATGGCTAGCGGAGCGCAGAGGCGCAGTGCCGGAGGCGGAGATCTACTGGCGAAGGGCATCGCTGGCTTCGCCACTCCACTGCTTTCCATCGCGCCTGGAAGAGATGCTGGTTCTCGAACGGGCAATCGAGCGAGACCCTCAGGATGCAAAGGCGAACTACTATCTGGGAAACCTTTATTACGACCGAAAGCGCTACGCCAATGCCATTGCGTGCTGGCGAACTTCCGTTGCGGCCGATCCCAACTTCGCCATCCCCTGGAGGAACCTGGGAATTGCGGAGTATAACATTCGAAATGATCGGGAGGCAGCGCTGGCCGCCTATCTTAAAGCCATCGACTGCAACCGTTCAGATTCGCGCCTTCTATATGAGTTCGATCAGTTGCGAAAGCGGCTGCAACACACTCCGGAGGAACGCCTCGCCGCTTTGGAAGCTGATCTCGCCTTGGTTGCGGAGCGAGACGATCTCAGCGTCGAGTACGTGGCTCTGCTCAACCTTGCAGGCAGGCACGAGAAAGCCCTGCAGACCCTCATGGACCGGAGATTCAGTCCTTGGGAAGGCGGCGAGGGGGTGGTCTCCGGACAATGGGTGCAGACAAATCTCGCTTTAGGACGTAGAGCGATCTTGAATGGGGACCTGGTAGCCGCGCTGGAGGCGTTCCAAAGGGCCAAACTCTATCCGGAGAATCTGGGAGAGGGTAAGCACCTGTTGACACTGGAGCGTCATCTTGATTACTGGCAGGGGCAGGCCCTGGAAGCCAGTGGAGACATGGATCAGGCAAGAGAGTTCTACGTTGCGGCATCCCTGCCATTGCCCGCCCCGTCGGTACACAGCTATTATCGGGCGCTTGCACTGCGCAAACTCGGTCGCCGCGAGGAGGCGGATCTGGAGCTGGAACGTCTCCTTCACGAGTCACACACGAGAACAAAGCAGGAGCCCGTTGTAGACTACTTCTCCACATCGCTGCCCAATCTTCTCCTCTTCGAAGAAGATCTTTCCCGGAGAAGCCTGGTGGAGAGCCTGATGCTGGAGGCTTTTGCCATGATGGGGATGGGGGATCTCCATCGAGCTCGCACTCTTTTTCAGCACGTGGTTGAGATGGATCGAAGCAACTTCGACGCGCGCCAGGAGACTCTTCACTTAAGCCTTCCCAACCTGCTTGGGGAGGCGACTCATGCCTAGCGTCTCCATTCCAGGAACGCCTGTCGGCGGGCGGCGGGAGAGTCTCTCGCAGAGGCGTCAGGAGACAGTCTACTGTTGGTTGGTTTCCGGCGTGGCGGCGATCGCCGGACTACTCTTTGGCTTCGACATCGCCGTGATCAACGGCGCAATCGTCTTTCTGCGAGCGCAATTCCACTTGAATGACTTCCAAACCGAGCTGGCCGTGAGTTTCCTGCTCATGGGCTGCATCGCCGGCGCGGCGATCGCAGGCTGGTTGGCGGACCGCCACGGGCGCCGTCGGGTTCTCTCCATCTCCGCCTTGCTGTTTGGAGCTTCGTCACTGGCCGCGGCCCTGCCACGGACCTTCGCAGAATTTGGTGCGGCGCGGATGGTTGGAGGAGTCGCGATCGGCATTGCATCCATGGTTGCGCCTCTCTATATTGCGGAGGTGGCCCCGGCGCGTATTCGCGGGCGTCTGGTTTCGCTGAATCAGATGGCCATCGTAACCGGGATTCTGCTTGCCTACTTCACCAACTGGGTTCTGTCCTTCTCCGGAGCTGCGAGTTGGCGGTGGATGTTTGCGGTTGCGTTGGTTCCGGCGCTGGCGCTATTCGCCGGTATCTTGCTGGTGCCGGAGAGTCCGCGCTGGCTGATGGAAAAGGGGAGGGAAGGTGATGCGTGCGCCGTGCTCGAGCGCACGGAAGGCGTGGAGGAGGGGCAGGCGCAGGTGGAGCGAATCCGTGAGTCGTTGCTCGAGGAAGCTGGGACCTTCCATGATCTGTTCGCCCCGTCGCTGCGGCGCCCGATGTATCTCATCATTGCCCTTGCGGTTTTGCAACAGATCACAGGAATCAATACGGTTCTCTTTTACGGCTCGCTCCTCTGGGAGCGTGAGTTCCACAGCCGGGGCCACTCCTCCGCGATTGGGATGAATACCTTGATCGGCCTGGTGAACTTCGCGATTACCGTGCTCGCGCTTTGGCTGATCGAGCGCTCCGGACGCCGAGCACTACTCATGTTCTCCAGCGGCAGCATGGCGATCTGCCAGCTCCTGCTGGGCATCGTTTTCAGCATACGAACGCCGCCGGCATTATTCATGCTGGGCTCTATCCTGCTCTGTGTGGCAGCATTCGCCGTCGGGCTCGGGCCAGTCACCTGGACACTAATGGCGGAGCTTCTACCCACGAATGTCCGTGGAAAGGCCATGTCGGTGGCCAACCTGGCTCTCTGGGTTGCCAGTTGTGCCTTGACATTTACCTTTCTTTCCCTGGTACACGCTCTCACCGCTACAGGAGCATTTTTTCTGTACAGCTCTCTGTGCGCGCTGACTTTTCTGCTGGTATGGAAGCTGGTACCAGAAACAAAAGGTAGAACCCTGGAGGAGATTGGGGAGTTCTGGTGCAAGGAGCAACGGTAAGTTCACGAAGGGTCACATCATGAAAAAAATCTTCTGCGCTGGGCTAGGCCTGGTGCTGCTGGGATGCAGCCTGGCAGGTGCGCAGCATGAGGATGCCTCTGTAATTCTGGATGGGCGTATCAAAGGGCAGGTGTTTTATGGCATCGGCGCCGTGAGCGCTGGTGCGTCCTCACGCCTGCTCATTGATTATCCTGAGCCGCAACGAAGCCAGATTTTGGATTATCTTTTCAAGCCGGATTATGGAGCTGCGCTCCAGCATTTGAAGGTCGAGATAGGCGCAGATGCAAACTCAACTGATGGATCCGAACCCAGCTATGCCCGCTCTGCGACGGATAGAAACTTCCACCGGGGCTATGAGTGGTGGCTGATGCAGGAGGCACGCAAGCGCAATCTTCATATTGTGCTGGACTCGCTCGCCTGGGGCGCCCCGGCATGGGTAAGAACGTTCTATTCCCCAAAGACCGCCGAGTACATGGCTGGATTCCTGCAAGGCGCTCATGCAACGTATGGGCTGGATATCGCCTATACAGGCGTCAGGAATGAAACTCCTTTCGATGCCGGCTACGTGAAGGAGTTGCGCAAGGCTTTGGATCGAAAGGGGATCGCGGCAAAGATTGTCTGTTGCGATGAAACAACCAGTGAGGGCCAATGGAAGATCTTGAGCGCGATGAAGGAGGATCCGGCGCTCAACGCCTCCGTCGACGTGGTAACCGTGCACTATCCACGCATTCGGGGCAAGGTCACCACTCCTCCGGCCGCGCGTTTCATTGCACAGCCGATTTGGTCCAGTGAAGATCAGCCTGCGTCCAGCGCGTCGCGAATCCATTCGCGCGACTGGGCGGTTGGCGGCAGGGAACTCGCCCAACTATACAACGACAACTATCTGAAGGGCGGCTTTACCGCAACAGAGATATGGAGTCCCGTCACCTCCTATTATGACATTCTGGCTGCTCCCAACTCTGGCCTGATGTATGCCAATTCACCGTGGTCTGGAAGTTACAGAGTGCAGGGAGCGATCTGGGCGACTGCCCACACGACTCAGTTCGCGCAACCCGGGTGGCTTTATCTTCGTTCCTCCTGCGGGTATCTTCCGGAAGAGGGAGACTATGTGACGCTAATGTCTCCAAAGACGAAGGATTGGAGCGTCGTCTTGCAGACGATCGGGGCAAAGCACCGGCAGACGGTCCATTTTCAGATTCAAGGTGGACTTATGGCGGGACCAGTGCACATTTGGGAGACCAACAGCGTGCGCACCTTCGAGCACATTGGGGATGTGCTGCCTGAGGATGGAGAGTTTTCCTACACCTTCGACCCTGACTCGCTCTATTCGCTGACAACCACTACCGGGCAGCACCGAGGCGCCGCAGCTCCGCCCAAAGCAGCGCATTTCCCGTTTCCGTGGCACGCCTCCTTCCAACAAGTACCTGTGCATGGCGCCGCTCCATATTTGTCAGACCAGGATGGCGCGTTTGAGGTTTTGCCATGCGTGCAGGGCAAAGGATTTTGTCTGGAGCAGGTCATTACCGAAAGACCGATTCCCTGGAGCGGAAGACCCGATCCATGGACGCTGGCAGGAGATGAGCAGTGGACGGATTATCGCCTGAGATCTGAGGTGCATTTTCTTGGGCAGGGGGAGATCCGCTTGCTTGGCCGCATCGACTCCGCCAACGTGTTTGCGGATGAGAAGGCCCAGTACCCGAGCGGATATGTCTTCAGACTCGAAGCCACTGGACGCTGGGCGCTGCTGCGCACCGCATATAAGCAGGCAACGGTCTCTTTGGCGCGGGGTGTTTTGCCTATCGACACGCGGAGATGGCATGCTATGACGCTTTCATTCCAGGGCAAGCGAATTTCGGCGTCGCTCGATGGAAAGAGTTTAGCTTCGGTGACCGACAGCGCACACACGCATGGAATGGTCGGGATTGGAACGGGGTGGAATCGCGCTCAATTCGATCACTTGTCCGTATGGTAGTTGGCTTTGCCGAGACGAGAGAGGTTGCGCTCGGGGATGGTTCACGTATTGATTCAGATTGGGTCGGAGACGACACGCTCCGCGGAAGGTCAATGCTGCGTTTGCGGATGGTGACGTCGAAGTAGATGGGTAACGCTGCTCCGATGCTCGCTTGTTGGGTGCTCGCTCTCCCGATACCCGCTCTCCGTCGCTAACCTGTGCTGCCCACGCGCGGCACACCTGCTCTACTATCTGTCCGTCTGCCCTCGGGTCGCCAGGCGACTTCTCATCCCGCGGGCGAGCTATAGCATTTTCAGTGTTGATGGATACACAGAGGATGGAGTGCAGTGGCGTTTTCATTGGGGGAAAACGCCCATGGAAGTCGAGGCGTCGCGTTGCACTTACACTGAAAATGCCTTAG
>JAKART010000111.1 GCA_021819255.1 Acidobacteriota bacterium | reverse complement strand
TGACGCCTTGAGCATCACAATTGCCGACGAAGGATTGGGACTGGATCCGGACTCGGTGCCGGACCCCTGCGCGCCAGAGAATATCCTGCGCAGTTCGGGGCGGGGGATATTTCTGATGCGGGCCATTATGGATGAGGTACACTTTCACCAGTTGAGCCCCGGAACCGAAATCGAATTGATAAAACATCGAGCACACAAGGAGTCTTAGGCATGAGTATGACATTGACCGCCCGGCAGGCGGGTGATGTAACAATTCTGGATTTGAGCGGGAAGATTACGCTCGGCGAAGGCGGGGTAACGCTGCGGGATGAGGTGCGAAAGCTCTTGGCCAAAGGGGCCAAAAAGATCGTGCTGAACCTGGCCGGGGTGAGCTACATTGACAGTTCTGGGCTGGGCGAGTTGGTGAGCTCCTATACCGCCGTCAAGAACGCGGGCGGAGAACTGAAGCTGGTGAACCTGACCAGCAAGGTGCGCGACCTGCTGGTGATCACCAAACTGCTGACTGTGTTTGACGTCAAGGACGATGAGGCTGCCGCGGTAGCTGCGTTCGCATAGACTCCTGAGCACAGTTGTTTCAGGCTAGCGAGGGCGCGTCTACGGATGCGCCTTTGTTGCTCCGGAAGCGTCTTCGGTGCTTTGCGACAGAAAGAGTTGCCGGCGGACGGCTGCCTGCTGAGCGCAACGCTGCTGCGCGGCAGCGGAGAGCCTTGTCCGACGAAAGCGGTGTGGCGAAATCCGGCGCCGCCGCAGTCCTCCCGGAGTGAAGATGGTGTCAGCCTTCGGAGTCGCCTGAACCCGGCCGGCTCGCCTGACACTGCGCTTTTCCTCCGTAGTTCACATGGTAGACTCGGACCAAATGGGTGAGTCTCCGTCTTTCAAGGGCCGTAGTTTCTCCGGCCCCGGTTCCACGAGTATTTGCACCGTTCTCTTTCCCCGTACTGCTAGGCTATTTGGGGGTTTCCTCCTGATCTCCTCGCTGGGAATCGCTGCGACTGCGCAGCAATTGCCACTGTCGGGTTACCAGGAAAGCGGCCAGCCCTCCACCTCGGTCGACTGCACCGATCCGATGATGGCGACAACAGCGGAGTGTGCAGCGCAGGCTCAAGGCCAAACCGCCGTTGGGCCGCAAACCTCGCCCCTTCTTGGAGGGATGGGAACCGTGGGGGCGCTGGGAACCATGGGTCTGGGGGCCACGCAGAACCCGACCGGGAACTACAGCGATTTGGGCAGGCTGGGCCAGGCAAATTCAACACCAGCCATGATCGTGCTGCCACCCGAGCCTCTTACCGAATTCCAAAAGTTCATCGCATCCACCACCGGGCAGGTGCTGCCCATCTACGGCGCCAACCTCTTCCGCCAAGTGCCCTCCACCTTTGCCCCGCTAAGCATGGCTCCGGTTCCATCGAATTACGTCATCGGGCCGGGAGATGAACTACGCATCCGAACCTGGGGACAGGTCAACTTCCAGGACAACGTGCAGGTGGATCGCTCGGGAGAAGTCTACCTTCCCCAGGTGGGGCCAGTCCATGTTGCCGGCCTTCCCTATTCGGACCTGGACAAACATCTACGCCAGGCGATCGGAAGGGTCTACAAGAACTTTGATCTCTTCGCCAACATCGGGCAGATCCGCTCCATCCAGGTCTACGTCACCGGCCAGGCCCGGCGCCCTGGCGTGTATACGGTCAGTTCTCTCAGTACGCTGGTGGATGCGCTGTTTGCCAGCGGCGGGCCCTCCGTTGAAGGCTCCATGCGGCATATCGAACTGCGCCGCGGCGGACAGACGGTCACGGACTTCGATCTCTACATGTTGCTGGTACACGGAGACAAATCGAAGGACGTTAGCCTGTTGCCTGGCGACGTTATCTTCATTCCACCGGTTGGTCCGCAGGCGGCGATCACGGGCAGCGTCCGAAACCCGGCGATCTATGAGATGCGCAACGCTCTGCCCCCAAAGCCGCGGAGCAGCCAGGGAAAGAGACTGCGGACGAACCCCTCGGGAGATGCGGCTGCAAGCGAGTCCCCAGAGGATTTGGGCGAGTTAATCGCGGACGCGGGTGGAGTTACCGCGGTAGCAGCCAAGACGCGTATCTCCATAGAGCGTACAGCGGACCATCAAGACCGATCCGCCATGGAAGTAGGCGACGATGCCAAGGGTCTCGAGACGCCCCTGGCCGACGGCGAGCTGGTCCGCGTCCTCCCCATCCTTCCGGCTTATGAGAAGACGGTGATGCTGCGCGGCAATGTCGCCAATCCGGGCCGGTTTGCCTGGCGCCCGGGGATGAGGCTGAGCGATCTGATCCCGGATCAGCAGTCGCTGATCACCCGAGACTACTGGTGGAAGCGCGCCCAACTCGGCCTTCCTGCACCGGAGTTTGAACCGGTTCCGTCGCTTGGTTTGATGCGCCAACCAAACGACAACCAACCTGTCAAACTGCAGTTTCCGCCGCCCGGCGCCAGCTACCAAGGATCATCGCAGGGCGCAAACGGAGCCCCGCAGAGCATCTACAGCATGAGCCCCAATGGGCAGCAGGGTGGAGCCTATGGGCAGCAGGAGGGAGCCTATGGGCAGCAGGGTGGAGCCTATGGGCAGCAGGAGGGAGCCTATGGGCAGGCGATGGGAGGCTATGGATCGCAGACCGACGCTTTCGCTCCGGCGATGGGCAAGAACGGCCAACCGCTAACGGCACAGCAACGATCGAGCAGTTCCTCTGTAGCCGAGCAGGAGTTGCAGGTTCAAGGGACCGCGCCACCGCCTGCGCAACGTACCCAAGTAAGCCAGCTCGCTCCGGCAATTGACTGGAGCTACGCTGTCATCCAGCGCCAGAATCCAAAGACGCTCCAGACGGAGTTAGTACCCTTTGACCTGGGCAAACTGGTGCTGGACCACGATAGCTCCCAGGACCTGGAACTGGATGCGGGCGACGTAGTCACCATCTTCTCTCAGGCGGACGTCAAGGTGCCAATCACGCAGCAGACTATGCTGGTGAAGTTGAGCGGAGAGTTTGCGCACCCCGGAGTGTACTCCGTAAGGCCAGGCGAGACGCTGCGCCAACTGGTCGAGCATGCCGGCGGCCTGACGCCGGATGCGTACCTCTACGGATCGGACTTCACGCGCGAGTCCACCCGGGCGATGCAGCAGGTGCGTATTGACGAGTATGTGCAGAGCCTGAGCATGCAGATTCAGCGCAGCAACATGGCGGCAGCCGCCTCTCCGGCGGCGGCTCAAAACCTGGCCGGAGGCAATGTAGCGCAGCTCAATGAAGCCAACCTGATCGCTAGCCTCCGCCAGATCCGCGCCACCGGACGCATCGTTTTGAACTTCAAGCCCAACAGCCGCGGCACGGCCGGCATCCCCGACATTGTCTTACGCGACGGCGACCAGTTC
The DNA here is from genome assembly GCA_021819255.1 of Acidobacteriota bacterium. Taxonomy (GTDB): domain Bacteria; phylum Acidobacteriota; class Terriglobia; order Terriglobales; family Acidobacteriaceae; genus Granulicella. Next base: position 3,733 of record JAKART010000111.1, on the reverse strand, counting down.
CTGGTTCCGTCAGTGCCGGCCACGGTAAACGTGGTGGGCGCTGTCGATGATCAGAACTCCTTCCTGTATATCTCCGGACGCAAGGTGGGCGACTATCTCCGCATGGCCGGAGGCCTCACCGTCAACGCAGACCGCAAGCAGCAGTTCCTCATCCGAGCCAACGGCGAGGTCATCGGCTATTTGCCCAACAAGGGGCTGTGGAGCGACAGGTTTGATGACATCAAATTGTATCCAGGGGACACGATCATGGCCCCGGAGAAGACCTATAAGCCATCCGCTCTGTATGGCATCATGGAATACTCGCAGCTTTTCTCGAATTTCGCTTTGGGAGCTACCGTACTTGCGTTCTTGCCATAAACTCGATGCAGCACCCGTCACCGCTGTGGCTGCGAACTGAAGCCCTTTCCGTGCAGGTGGAGTGCCATATCGAGAGCTTGGTGCTCGCGGCTTTTTCACCAACTCCCAGGTCTCGGGTACGCTTACCAGCCGGCCTGGCATGAAAGCAGCGTAGCCGGCGCGCCTCAGAAGCCCCATCCGCGCGAAAAGGCTTTGCAGTACTCCCGTTCCACAGGCAATGCCTTCCGGCTCGGGATCGATGAGTTCAGGACCTGCGATGAGAATCGATAGTCACCAGCATTATTGGAAGGTCAATCGCGGAGATTACCATTGGATGACTCCGTCTGTGCCCGTCCTCTGCCGCGATTATCTGCCATCCGATCTGCGGCCGCTGCTTCAGCAACATGGAATCGATCGCACCATCCTGGTCCAGGCCGCGCAGACAAAGGACGAAACAGACTTCTTGCTTGAACTGGCTGCCGGCGAGCCAACCGTAGCGGGCGTTGTCGGCTGGCTTGATCTCGACAGTCCCGGCTTCCTGCGAGAGTTTGAAAACAAAAGAAAGCACCCGCTATTTGCAGGCATCCGGCCCATGCTTCAGGATCTTGCCGACGACCGATGGATTCTGCGGCCACAGGTCATGGAATCTCTTCGCATCCTCGCCGAGGCTGATTTCCCGTTTGACTTCTGCATCTACCCCCGCCACCTTCCTTCTGTCATCCAGGCGCTGGAGGCTGTTCCCGGTCTACGCGGAACGATCGATCATCTCTCCAAGCCAGAGATTCGCGCTCTAAAACTGCATCCCTGGAAGTCTCTCATCGCCGAGGTCGCAGAGCATCGCAACGTCTTCTGCAAGCTCTCCGGCATGATCACGGAGGCAAATCACGATCACTGGTCGGTGCCTGATCTGCAACCCTATGTCGACCACGTCATGGCCTGCTTTGGTCCTGATCGCGTCATGTTTGGCAGTGATTGGCCAGTGTGCCTGAAGGCGGGCAGTTACGACCAGGTGATTCACGCGCTGCGGGAGCTTCTCTCGCCCGCATGGATGGAAGCCGCTGAGCAGAAGATCTTTGGACTCAATGCTATGCGGTTCTACAAACTCGCCGCAGAGGGCCAACCAGCCCAGATGTCATAGGGGTCGACTGCCGCGGCGCCTGCGCTCCGGATCCTGCCGATTCAGCCCCGCTGGCGAAGCCGTCCGGAGGACGCATCTCTCTCAGCCCGAAAGACCCTCCGTCCGTGCTGAACGTCCATGCGGCTCAGATCCCCGAATCCGTGCTTCGCGCAGCCCGTCTCCGCCATGCTTGCCTTCGTGCAGGAAGGCATGGCGAGCCTGCCATGCCCTCCTCAAACACGCGAGCGGACCTGCAGCTCACCTGCCCGAACCCGGGCGGGTTTGGGGAAGGAGCCCGCAAAGGCCCGTCCACAAGACGACAGCTTTCTGCAACAGATCTGGGTGCAGTTTCAACGCGCCATGAAGCCCGGCTTCTGCCTGGCCTTGCGGGAGATGGCCAGCGCCAGACCGAGCAGTCCGGTACCGAGCAGCAGCAATGAAGTCGGTTCCGGAGTCACGGACATCTGCAGCACGGCAGGAGCGCCATTCGATTCGACGTAGACCAAGGAGAATGGATTGCTGCCGGTGGGGAGCATGGCTGATTCGGTCCTCTGACTCTGGGGTCCCGCCATCGAGATCAAGGTCGAACCGTTGACGTACAGGCTTGATCCATCATCCGAGGAGAGCGTGACCATCTCTCCGGCAGACCCGTCGATCGTACCCGTAATCAACATGTAGGTGTTGATCGCGGTGGGTGTTGTTTCGCCCGACGAACTCATGATCAGGTTTTCCAGAGTACTCACGCTATCGCCAGAAACCGCTGTCAGATCACTGAGATAGTTCGTGGAGCCGTTGCTGTTGAAGAAATCCAGGAACGTGTTGTTTGAGCCAGATGAGTTATTTCCGCTGTCGTTGACAAAGTTCAACGGCCCATCGTAAGTATAGGTTCCAATTGGGCTTATGGTTGGCTGGGAAGCCGACGTTGCAATATCCGTAACTCCGCTGCCATAAGTTCCGTTCCAGATGGTCACGTCCAGCGTCCCAAAACTGTAGCTGTCGGCTTTGGCTTTGGGTGCCGCAATCAGGATCATCGCGGCTGAAGCAAGAAACATCGAAAAACGAGTTGACTTCATGAGACACTCTCCGTTCCGATCACACCTTCACCGTGCTTGTGCATGCCCAGCAGAAGCGTGCGGGGCCGCTTCCCTTCCGTCCGGCAGGCGATCCTGCCGGGAACCCGTCCGTTGGGGAATCGCCCTCAGAAGCTGGGGCGTCGCCTTGTAACGAAACTGAGGATGAAATAGCCAACTGGGGGTTCTGTTGAACAGGCTGCATCTCAGTGACCAAATCTATGCCGTTGATATGATTCAGGTTAATGCCTTGTCCAGCTTTCGATATGCAAGAATTTGCGTTTCTCGTCGAAATGAAGTTCCTAAAAGGCGTTTGAGGCAGCCGGGGTCGCGGGGAGTGATCGCCTGCTCCTCAATCCAACGGAGGCCCGTCAGTCACAACGGCGACTCAGGTTTCGTTTCCCTGACCCTTTTTTTCTCGCCAACGCACAGCCGCTCAAAAGCCTGTCAAAGACGGTGACAAACTCGAGCACCACCACGACGGGGGCGCGGCACAGCCATTCCGGGTCGCGACTGGAAAGCGCCGGCCTCCATCTGGAGAACGGCGCCCGGAACAGCCCAGCAGACCAAGCATGAGAAGGAATCGCTCTTAGCTTGCGGATACGATTGGCATCCCCGACGGGATTTGAACCCGTGTTACCGCCGTGAAAGTAGGGTCCGGGGCCAGATTGCAGAGTTTGACTGTGTGTGGCAAGATTCGGAAGTCGCCAATGCTGGCGCGGCGTTCCGCCATTTTTTCCAGTTGCAGGGTTTGCGTCCGGGGGCGAGGTTTGGAAGCCAAGTTGTCACGATAGCGTCACGCTGTTTTGGGGTGTCTGAATTGTCCGGGGATCTGGCTGTTATCCGCCCGCCCCTTCCTCGCCCGCGCGTACTGCTTTAATTCTGGCAACGATAAAAGCAAATAGAAATCCGGCAACGCTCGCGCGCCCGTGCGTACTGCTTTCATAATTCCCTCACCTCCCGTTCCGCCCGGCTCCAATTCCGGGTTCTGGCGGGAACCTAAAATTATCAGCTCAAATATAACATTGATGGTATATTTCATTCATGGCTTACGAGGCGGAGGTCTCGGACGAGTTCAAAGGCTGGTATGAGCCGCTTTCGGAAGCCGAGCAGAACAGCATCGAGCGTGTGGTGCTGATGCTGGCAGAGGCTGGACCGGCACTTGGATTTCCCTACCGCACTGGAATTCAAGGCTCGAAATTCAGCCACG
>JAKART010000110.1 GCA_021819255.1 Acidobacteriota bacterium | reverse complement strand
GTGTTGATGGCCTGGGATGGTTCCGCACTGAAGATCTGCTCGGGATACTTCTGACCCTTCAGGCTGGCGATGGTCCCGCTGGCAATAAAGAAGTTCGCCATGCGCACGGCCTCCGCCATATCGCCCGCAGAAATATTGCGCAGGTCAAGCAGAATCCTGGTGTCACCATTTTTCTTCAGCGACTTCAGACGGGACTCTACCTCCTGCGCGTGCTGGCGATCGATGATCTCCGGATTCAAGTAAAGGATTGATTTACCGTCATAAAACGATGCGGAAACAGGAGGCTCGGCGACAATCGCTCTGGTGAGCGTCACCTTCTGCGGCGTTGAGGATGTGCTGCGGCGGCCAACCACCGCCAACTGCAATCGGCTGCCGGGTTCGCCTTGCAGCAATAGCCGGATCATGGCCAGGGAGAGGTTGCCGGTATCCTGATTGCCGATCGCTTCGATGATGTCGCCATCCCCCAGCCCCGCCTTGTCAGCCGGTGAGCCCGGGACGACGGAGACCACGATGGCATAACCGTAGCGCTTGGAGACATTGATCCCTACCTGCGCCTTGCCTCCCTGGTCCGCCTGGTAGGCCTTATAGTCAGCCGGGGTAAGATAGCTGGAGTCTGCATCCAGGCTCTCCAGCAACCCACGCAAAGCGCCGTTGGTCACCTTGGGGATGTTGGGCACCTCTACATAATCGGACTGAATATGCTGCAAGACCTCTCCGTAAACGTTAATCTGACGATAGGCGTTTTGTGGCGCCGAGTCGGCGGCCGCAGCAACGCCGGGCGCGTTGACCCCCGCGAAAATGCAAAGGATGAGGGCTACGGAAAAAGCCAGCAGCGAGATCTTGAGACTCTTGGGCATGATGCGGTGACAAACTCCGAGATTGCGTGGGTAAGGATGAGATGCGCGACGAACGAACTTGCTCCAGTTTAGACGCAGTCCGATAGCCGAATGATACTCTCTACTCAGAAAGTTGCGGTCTGTGGACGCTCCGAATCGGAGGTCAGGCGGATGGTAGGCCGGCGGCTGGACCCGCGCCACAGCGGGAGTGGTGGCGGTGAGTGGAATCGAACCACTGACCTACGGGTTATGAGTCCGTCGCTCTAACCATCTGAGCTACACCGCCGCGAGGAAGACTGCATTCAGCGGAGGGAGACTCCCGGCCGCGACGCCAGTCGCTCTTTCATCATAAGTTTCTGTATCTCGCAGGTCAAACGTGCTATCCAAGATCGTCGGCTCCGACAACGCGTGTCCTATCCCCGGCAGCGGGACGTGCGGGGCATCTCCGGATGCCCCTACGGGGCAAGAAGCCGGTCATGGGCTCAACCTGATCGCCAACCTCGCCTCAGCGCCGGCCATGCTGCTGCTCGGGCTGCCGGCGCCTAACTGCGGTTCCAGCGCCGGCCTCGCCGGCTGGCAGTGCTACCTTCCCTGGATCCTCTATCTCCTCTCGGCTCTGGCCGTCCTGCTGGGCCTGGTGCTGGTCCTGGTGGTTGCGGCGGCCATCCGGAGCTATCTCAAGAAAAAAGCCGATCTGAAAGTTGATCCATGAGCTCTCACACTCCGCGCATCCTCGGCGTGATTCCTGCACGTCTGGCCTCCACCCGTCTCCCCCGCAAGGTCTTACGCCAAATCGTCGGCGAACCCATGCTGGCCTGGGTCTATCGCGCGGCGCGGCAGTGCGCGGCGCTGGATCAGGTGATCGTCGCCACGGACTCGCCGGAGGTACACCAGGAGTGCTCGCGGCGGGGCTGGAACTGCCTGATGACCTCGCCCGAGCTTGCCAGCGGCACCGACCGCCTGCACGCGGTCTCCCGCCTGGTGGAGGCTGATATCTACGTGAACATTCAAGGGGACGAGCCGCTGCTGCTGCCCAGCCACATCCAAGCGATTCTTGACCTGTTTACCGCGCCACACGTGCAGGTGACCACTCCCAAGGTGCGCTGCTCTCGGGAGGAGATCTCCAATCCCAATTCGGTCAAGGTCGTCACCGCGTTGGACGGACGGGCCCTCTACTTTTCACGGGCCACGATTCCCTTCGATCGCGACGCAGCCGGCGGCGCGACCTACTGGAAGCACCTGGGGCTGTATGCCTATCGCAAGGCGGCGCTGGAGCGCTTTGCCTCTCTCCGCCCCAGCCATCTGGAGATCTGCGAGCGGCTGGAGCAGCTCCGGCTGTTGGAGAACGGCATCGACATCCATGTGGCTGAGACCGAGCACGACACGATCGGCGTGGATACGGAAGACGACCTGCGGCGGGTGGAAAAGATTCTGCTGCAACGCAGATCGGAAAGACCCTGAAACAGCAAAGGCAGAGCCGCCTTTGCAGCGTCCTACTGGGCCGGCAGCGGCCATCCCATCGCCCGCCCCGGCTGCGCGCCGGCCTCCTTTCTCAGGAGGCGCAGGCCCAACGGCGCGGAGCCGGCTCTCTTTCAGCACGAGCGAAAGGGCGCTGGAGCGGTTCCTGGATGAATGTTTTCGCCTTCAGCCTGTTCCGCGCCGCTGCTGCCTGTTGGCGGCATCCAATTGAGGGGAACGGCTTGGGTGTTGAGGGGAACGGCTTGGGAGCACAGCGCTTGGGGAACGACTCTCACCGTCGCCATCGGCGTCAACCCAACCCCGTCTCGCCCGGCCTGACAGATCCCGGCCTGACAGGTCTCTGTCCAAACTCCTTCAGCCTCAAGACCACGCCCCGCGGGCCAGCCTCGGCACGAAGATCCTCCAGCGACCGGACCACCCAGTTTGCGCCCATGGACCGCAGCTCCGCTTCCTCGTGGGTTCCCAACACCCCCAGCACCCGGCAACCGGCGGCAACGCCCGCGGCGACGCCGCTGGGTGCGTCTTCCAGCACAATGCAATCCTCGGGAACTGCGCGGATCAGATGTGCTCCGCGTCGGTACGGCTCCGGATCCGGCTTGCCCCGTTCCACCGACTCCGCACTGATGACCTGCTCCGGAACCGGAAGCTGGGCCGCCTTCAACCTCGCCAGCATCAGCCGGAAGGTCGCCGAGGTGACAATCGTCCAGCGCTGCGAGGGCAGGGTCTCCAGCAGGGCGCGAACTCCCGGCAGGGCCTGGACCCCCTCCCCGTCCTCGATCTCCATCTGCTCAATCAGGCGCAGCCCCTCCAGAACATCCAGATCGGGCTTCAGTTTGCCGACGATGTCGATGGCTCGCGTTCCATGGGGCACCGACAATGTGGCGGCATGGGGCAGGCCATAGTGCTCCGCCCAGCGCCTCCAGGACCGATTCACACTGCCGATGGAACTGATCAGCACCCCATCCATATCGAACAGAATCCCGGCCGCTTCCAGCCGCACCCAGCGGCTCACGCTCCGCCCTCCGCCAGCACAAACTCCCGGGCCGCCTCCAGGATTTGGCGCACGCTCTCTGTGCTGCAACTCTCGCAGTAGACACGGAGCAGTGGCTCCGTACCGCTGGCCCGCAGCAGCAGCCAGGTCTCGGCCGGGTTGGGTTTGCCCGCGCAGGCAGGGTTCTCCAGAAAAAGCTTGATCCCGTCCAGCCTCTCCGTACGCAGCACCTTCCGTCCGGCAATCTCACTCAACCCGGAGTTCGCGCGGCCAATCGCAGACTGCTTCACCTCCTCCGGGATATGCATATCGATTCGACCATACTGGTGCTCGCCGTACTCGGCCTGCAAGGCCGCCACCAGCTCTCCCAGCGTCTTCCGCTCGTCGGCCATCACGTTCGCGATCAACAAGCTGTTCAACAGACCATCGCGCTCCGGCAGGTGACGGCTGATGCCGACGCCACCCGACTCCTCACCGCCGATCAGAATCTCCCGCTGCAGCATCAGATCCACCACATACTTGAAACCGATGCCGTGCTCCAGCAGCCTGCGCCCATGGCGGGCAGCGATGCGGTCCAGCATCCGGGTGGTATTGAAGGCCCGGGTCACATCGCCCGGCCACTGCTTGCGGCGCAGCAGCCAGTCCAGGATCACGGCATAGATCTTGTGCGCGTCTACGACGTTGCCGTTCTCGTCCACGGCTCCAATCCGGTCGGCATCGCCGTCGGTGATCAACCCGGCATCGCAGCGCTCGGCCACCACCGCTCTCTGCGTAACGGCAATGTGAGGCAAAATGGGCTCCGGGTTGATCCCGGGAAACGCAGGATTCTGTTCGCTGCGAAACTCCACGCACGGTATGCCCGCGCGCCCGAAGATTCCCGCCACGTAGCCTTGGCCGGCGCCATACATGGTATCGATCAGGAAGCGATAGCCGGATCGCCGGATCGCGGCCAGGTCCACAAAGGACTCCAGGGCGGCGATGTAGGGGGGCGAGAACTCCACCACCTCGATCTGTCCTGGGGTTGAGGCCACGGGCAGGCTCTGCAGCAGATAGCTCTCAATCGTGGCGATGATCGCCGGACTTCCCGAGCCTCCATAGCCGGCCTTGTACTTCACCCCGTTCCACTCCGCCGGATTGTGGCTGGAGGTGATCATCACCCCGCCCGCAGCCTTGCGGCTGCGCACCGCGAAGGAGAGCTCCGGAGTTGGCGTCACCTTGCCGGAGAGCGCGACGGGAATTCCAGCGCCAGAGAGCACCTCAGCCACCACACGCGCAAAAGAGCGCGAGCCGAAGCGCGTATCGTATCCAATGCAAACACCCGCCTGCGCCGTCTCATGCCGCAGCACATACAGCGCGATGGCGCGGGCGGCCACCCGCACGTTCTCATAGGTAAAATCATCGGCGATGATGCCTCGCCAACCGTCGGTTCCAAACTTCACCACAGTATTCAAATCAGATCCGTCCTGCCCCGGCTCTGGAGCTCCTTCACCACTTTGCCCACATCCTGCGAACCTTCGCGCGTGGTAATCAGCAGCGCGTCGCCGGTCTCGACCGCCACGATATCCTTCACTCCCACCAAGGCTACCGTCTTCCCTGGCGCGAAGACGTAACAGCCATTGGATTCAATCTGCACGCTGCCGGCCGAATCGATCACGTTCTGGCTGGGGCAGGGGTGACTTTCGGCCAGGAACTCGTGCAGCGCCGCCCAGCTTCCCAGATCGTTCCAGGCAAAATCCGCCGGCAGGCAGTAAAGCTCAGAATCGCGCTCTCCCTTGGCCGAGCGCGGCTCCAGCACGGCATAGTCAATCGAGATGGACTCGCACCGCGGGTAGAGCTCCCGATACACCTGTTCAAACCGGGGGGTTTTCCAAGCCGCGGCGATTTTTTCCAGCAGGGGTGCCATCTTCGGGGCATGCTCGCGGATGGCATCGGCCAGGGTCCGCGCGCTCCACAAAAACATGCCGCTGTTCCAGGCATAGTTTCCGGAGCGCAGAAAGCCCCTCGCACGCTCTCGATCGGGCTTCTCTGTGAAGCGCCGCACCCGACGCACCGGAATCGACTCTCCGCCGACGGTCGTCGGGGCTACCGCCGCACCAAGCTCGATATATCCGTAGCCGGTCTCAGCGCGGGTGGGGGGAACCCCCAGCACTACGATCCGGGCGCCGGAGGCGGCCAGCTTGATGCCGGCACGGAGAATCATGTGAAAGCGGGCTACGTCCCCGATGGTATGGTCAGAGGGAAAGATCCCAATCACCGTCTGCGGATCCTCCCTTTCCAGCAGAAACGCGGCCAACGCGCAGGCCGGAGCCGTATTGCGCGCCTCCGGCTCACACAGGATGCGCTCGCGCGGAATCGCTGGAAGCTGTTGCTCCATGGTAGGAGAGAGCAGATCGTTCGTGATCACCCACACCGCATCGTTTTGCATGACGTCTTCCAGGCGGGCAACCGTCTGCTGAATCATGCTCCGCTCACCATCCAGCCGCAAAACCTGCTTAGCCTGAGCCTTGCGGCTGCGCGGCCAGAACCTGGTCCCGCTTCCGCCGGCGAGCACCACGGCGGCAAAGGGATGGTGGACCTTCGTCGTCCCTGAAGACATACGCCTCCATCCAAAATCGCTCAGGCCGTCCCTGTTCACTTCCGATCAGACAGTCTGGGCAAGTTTCCCTCAGTTCAATTTTGCGAGATACGCTCTCAGGCGCTCGACCCCCTCGTCGATCACCTCGCTGGAGACCGCGTAACAGAGCCGAATGTGCTCCCCGGTGCCAAATGCCTCACCCGGCACCACGACGACATGCGCCTCTTTCAGCAGCTTTGCCGCCAGGTCAGAGGTGGTCTGGATGCCGCCTTTGCCCAGAAATGCGCTCACGTTGGGGTAGACATAGAACGCTCCCTCAGGCCGGGTGCACTCCAGGCCAGGAATCGACTTCAGTCCGCTCAGCATGCGGTCCCGCAGCCGGATGTAATCCGAGCGCATCTCGGCCACACACTCCTGCGAACTGGAGAGAGCTGCAATGGAAGCCTGCTGCACCATGCTGGCCGCGTTCGAGGTGCTCTGCGACTGCAGTTTGCTCATCGCCCCGATCACCTGCTTGGGGCCCAGCGCAAAGCCGGCTCGCCAGCCCGTCATCGCGTAAGTTTTGGAGAGCGACCCGAGCACCACCACATGCTCCTTGCACTCCAGCCATGAAGCTCCGCTGACAATCTTGCCGGTGTAGTTCAGATACACGTAACACTCGTCCAGCAACAAATAGATGCCCCGTTGATGGGCAAGATGGACGATCGCCTCCAGGTCCTCCGGGCTTACCACCGCTCCGGAAGGGTTCGACGGCGTATTCAGTACAATCGCCTTGGTGCGCGGCGTCATCGCCTGCTCGATCATCCGCGCCGTGATGCGGAAGTTCTCCCGCTCGTCGCTCTTGACGTAAACCACTTTGCCACCCGCGTACTCGATGATGTCCTTAAAGCTGACCCAGTACGGAACCGGCAGAATCACCTCATCGTCATGGTCCACCAGCACCTGGATCGCGTTGAAGAGCGCCAGCTTTCCCCCAGTGGTGAAGACGCACTCCTCCACCGAGTAATGGCTGCCAAAATCCGCGGCATGGCGGTCCACAATCGCCTTCCGCACCTCCGGCGTGCCCGCCACCGCGGTGTAGCGGGTAAAGTTCTTTTCAATGGCCTGAATCGCCGCCGCCTTGATGTGCTGCGGTGTAGAGAAGTGGGGCTCTCCAGCGCCAAAGTCCGCCATATCAATCCCCTGTGCCTTCAGCTTGAGCGCCTCGGCGGTGATGGCCATGGTGGCGGAAACTTCAATGCGGTTAGAT
>JAKART010000109.1 GCA_021819255.1 Acidobacteriota bacterium | reverse complement strand
GTGTTTACCGGATTTCCAGCGCGCGGTGGCGTGGCGCGGAAAGCCAACCTCGTTCCAGATAGGTCCCGAACCATGCCCCGAGTGAAAATCGCCAAACGCCCTCACGGAAGAGGAAGGTCACCTTCCAGAGTGCGATTGGTGAACCAGGATCCGCAGCGTGTGTGACGCGTGGTCGCTCACGCCGAGGCATCCTGCCGCCTCGCGGGGGTCATAGAACTCTTTCCTGCTCCGTGATGGCCAGATCATTGATGCTGGCCTCCCGCCGTTGCATCAGGCCGGATGGCGCAAACTCCCACAGTTCATTGCCATAGGAACGAAACCACTGACCGTGGTTGTCATGCCATTCGTATTGAAACTTCACCGCCATGCGGTTGTTTCGGAAGCCCCATAGCTCCTTCTTCAGTTTGTAGTCCAGCTCACGGTCCCATTTTCGTCTCAGAAACTCCAGGACGGCGGCGCGTCCGGTAAGAAACTCGGTCCGATTTCGCCAATGCGTATCCTCGGTATAGGCCGCTGCGACGCGCTCGGGTTCGCGGGTGTTCCAGAGGTCCTCCGCAATCTGAACCTTCCGCGCGGCAAGTTCCGGGTCGGTGAAGGGTGGTGCGATCATGCTGCTCATGACACATGTCCTTTCGTTTTGGCATGGAGAAAGATGGCGTCACCCGCGTGGAGAACGCCGGGGCCTGCTACGGCGCAGTCCAGCGCCAGTTTGCCCTCGGCTTCCCGCACGATCTTGCGCAGGACTCCGAGGTCCTGCTGCAGCGTGTCAGGGTCGAAGGTTGTCATCACGCAGCGCGAACGCAACTGGGCTACATCAATGACCACGGCTCCGGACAGGAGACTGGCGCCGGGCCAACGCCTCTCCGCCTGGCCGAACACGCCGCCAATCACGATGTTTGGACGCAGCCTGCGCAAATCCAGGCCCAACTCCCGGATGGCTCCATCCGTCGCCACAAGCAACGGAAGCACATCGAAGCGCTCGGTCCCGGCGCCAAGATTCACCAGACGGACCGGCTCACCGGCAGCTTTCCGCGCCAACCCCAGAGCCGGAGAGCTGTCCCAAGGGTGGCCTTCAATCAAAGTCCCGCCATCCTCTGTAAAAGAGGCTTGCAGGCCAAGAAGTCCGGGGTGCGTTCGGGCGGTGATCATCTGATCACGCGCCTCGGACACTACGACAATGTTCCGGTCACCCTTGATCCCCGTCTGATCCAGCGCGGCTTCATCAAGCCGTTCACCACGCATGCTCTTGACTGGGTAACGCCATAGCTCTTGCACATGCATTTCAGCACCTCCCGGGTCCGCGTCAGCTTCTGAACCCGGCGCTCCGGGCGATCTAGGCGACTTCCGTATGGAAGACCTTTGGGAAGTCGATATCCACGTCCGTAGCGACGTTGAAGTAGTTGGCGAATACATTCAGCGCAACGTGTGCGATGATCTCGGCGATCTCTCCTTCGGACAAGCCGGCGCTGCGCGCAGCCGCAACGTCCGCTTCGCTGACCCCTCCCTTGGTATCCAGGACGCGCTTGGCCAGGGCCAGTGCCGCCGTCGCCTTTGGGCTGGCGCCCTGGCCTTTGCGGCTGGCGACGATCTCGTCGTGCTTCAGCCCGACCATTTTGCCGACTGCGGAGTGTGCCGACAGACAGTAATTGCAGCGATTGTGATGAGCCGTCAACAAAGCCAGCTCCTCGCGGGTCTTGGCGTCCAGCAAGCCGCCGGCGAGCGCGCCGCTGGAGCCCAGACTGGAGCCCAGACTGGAGCCCAGACTGGAGCCCAGATACGCTTCAAGCACAGCGGGCGATGCAGCCATGACACGAGTCCTATTCGGCACAATGCCAAGCTTGCCTTTCACGGCATCCAGCAGTTCTTTGTCTTTGCCGGTGGCAGTCGAGGGGTCAACAGGCTGCAAACGGGGCATGATGATTCTCCTTTTCCAGGGGGCTCGTCGGAGCCTTAAAAATTGTGCTGCATCGGCCTCAGCAAGATTCTGTCCGGCAGCTTCTACCAAATTAGGGTCTGACAGGCAGTAAGAAAAGTTCCGAATACTGAACGGACCGGTGAGTATCGTTGACGAATTCCACCGCCGTCAGCAAAGCGAGCAAGCGCCAAGCGGCCAGAAGAGCCAATTGTCTTGTCGTTGCGAGAAGCAGGATCAGGAAGGCAAGGTCAGGGCAGGCGCAGTGACCGGCGACAACCCTCCCGCGCGCCGGCAGGCGAATCGGTCCTGCGGCAGCCCGACGGAAGCCACGGCGAGGGCACAGGGGTTGCATGGCACAAGTCCACGCGGATGGCTTTCATGCGGACGGCTTTCATGCGGACGGCCTTCATGCGGATGGCATCGATCGCAGCATGAGGACGCTGTTCCGGGCATTCAGGAAATTCCACTGGAATGCCTTGGGGAGGCTGTCGACCGGCGAGCCGGCTTGCCCTTCGCCCGGCCCGCATCCATCCAGGCTGGGGTGCGGGCGTCTACGGCTCCAGACGGCTTCTTGCTCAGGTCTGAACGAAGATACGTGGCCACCGCTTCCTCTGTGATCTCCGCGAACCGGATCGCGTTTGGAGCCCGGAGGCCGCGTCTGCGATGAATCGTGAGGGGTATATCTCCCAGAGGCGGAAGGCCCAGGTCAACGGTCTGCACATCTGCCGGCAGACCAAGTTCGGCCCGGGAGGTGAGCCCGAGCCCCGCACTGACAGCGGCCCATAAACCCGTCAGGCTGGGGCTCGTCATGGCGACGCGCCAAGGGCGTCCGGCTCTTTCCAATGCCTCCAACCCCGGCGTCTGACATGCGCACGGCGGGCTAAAGAGAGCCAGCGGCAACGGCTGCCTTGAGCGAACCCTGAAAGATGGGCTTGCGATCCAGCGCAACGGCAGTTCGTTCAACAGTTGGGCTGTCTTCTTTTGAGCGCCGCCTAACGTCAAGACAACATCAAGGTCGCCGGAGTCGACCATCTGAAGCAGCACCTGGCCAACATCTACCGTCACCTCGAGCTTTACCAGCGGGTAGAGCGCATCAAAGCGCGCAATGACCATCGGCAAAACAGTGGCCATGAAATCCTGCCCGAATCCGATGCGAACTACACCCGAGAGAGAGGATCCCCGCAGCGTATCGATCATCTCATCGTTCAGTTCGAGCACTCTCCGGGCATACCGGAGCGCAACTTCTCCCTGTTCCGTGAGTAAGGTCTTCCGGCCCTGCTTCCGGAAGAGCGGCACTCCTACCTCCTCTTGAAGCCGCTTCATCTGCAAACTGATTGCGGAGGGGGTCCGTAAAAGGCGCTCTGAAGCACGGCCAAAACCACCCAGGTCTTGAGTGACCACCAACGTGCGAAGGCTGTCCAGGTTGAGGTTTTTCAGAACCATCGTTCAAACTCCCTCACCGATACCGTCAAAACGTCTCGCTCTTCATGGTATATCGAAGTCCCTTTGCGTCATGCGAACGCAATTGTTGAGATATTTTCACCGATAGCATCAGAACTTCTCGCTTTTCGTGCCGCCTCGCCATCCTTATGCTTCGTAGTGACGCACGGGCTCCGCGGGGTGTGGCCTGATCGACGGCGCGAGATGCGCCCGGCCGCCAAGGTTGTTCGGCTATCGAGCAGCGGCTCACCAGGTACGAATTAGCTCGGAGAAAGGTGAACAATGAACAAGATTGCTTCCAACGCCACGATCGTACTGGTGCATGCCGCATGGGCGGACGCATTCTCCTGGTCCGCTGTGATCGGCCCACTGCTCCGGGCCGGCGTTAAGGTGGTCGCTGCGCAGATCCCAATGACTTCTCTATCCAGCGATGTGGCGGCTCTTAGGATGTACCTGGAGAGGGCCGGCGCGGGACCGATTCTACTCGTCGCTCACTCTTACGCCGGCGCCGTGATCACCGCCCTCGAAGGTGACGACCGTGTGCGAGGGCTGGCCTTTGTGACGGCTATGCCGCCGGCCGAAGGCGAAACGGTGGGCGATCTTTTCTTTCGTGAGCCTCCACATCCAATGGCGCCCCATCTGGAACCGGACGCTCATGGCCTCTTGTGGATGTCGGAGGAAGGAATGAAGAATGCGGTCGGTCACCGGGCGACCGAAGAGCAAAACGCAATCAGAACAGCGGCGCAACGCCCGATTGCATTGAAGTGCCTTGGCGAAGCGATCAAGACTCCAGCATGGAGGACGAAGCCTAGCTGGTACCTCCTGACTGAAGACGATCGTATGTTCAGCCCGAAGACACAACGATTTGTGGCCGAGCGCATGAACGCACAGATCCGTTCGCTCCATGCGGACCATGCGCCCCAGATCTCGTCGCCTGCGGCTGTGGCCGACTTCGTGCTGGAGGCGGCCAGCGTGCTGCTCTGAACAATGGAGTGATCGCTTCTGCAAGAAGTTGGATCGATAACAAGAGGAAATCAAATGACTACATATCAGCATGCCGGCATTCGGGACTACAACATCTTTTATCGAGAAGCCGGTTCAAGAGTGAATCCAACCATTGTTCTGCTTCATGGTTTCCCTTCGTCATCGCACATGTTCCGGGATTTGATCCCGCAGCTCGCCACGCGCTTCCACGTTGTGGCGCCTGATTACCTCGGCTTCGGCTACAGCGATGCTCCCGCCGCAACCGAGTTTCAATACACCTTCGATAACATCACCGCACAGATTGAGGAACTGCTGTTCACCACGCTGGGCCTGAAGAAGTTCAGCATCTACGTGCAGGATTACGGCGCGCCCGTCGGCTTCCGCATCGCCTCGCGTCATCCGCAAGCGATCGAAGGGATCGTTGTGCAGAATGGTAACGCCTATCTGGAGGGCATCGGCGCCGCCTTCGAGCCGATACGGCCCTTTTGGGAAAATCGCAATGCGGAGACGGAGAAGGCGCCACGTGCTCTGCTGACCAGAGAGACGACCATCTTCCAGTACACCCACGGCGCGAAGAACCCGGCGGCTGTGAGCCCGGACAGCTATACCTTTGACCAGGCGCTGCTGGACCGGCCCGGCAATGACGCCATCCAACTCGATCTGTTTCACAACTACACCGCGAATGTAGCGCTCTATGACGCGTGGCACGAATACTTCCGCAAGCACCAGCCGCGTACGCTCATCCTATGGGGGCAGAACGATCCCTTCTTCATCGTGCCGGGGGCACAGGCTTTCCTGCGCGATCTGCCGCAGGCGGAGATGCACCTGATCGACGGTGGCCACTTTGTGCTGGAGGAGCACAGCGAGTTCGTCGCTGGCAAGATCATCGGCTTTTTAGCAAAAGGACAGGAGACGGAGGCTACGCGGTGACGAACTCAAACATGAACACGGTAGCTGAGCGCCCATTGCCTGTTTACCGAGCGATCTTCTATGCCACGCTCGTGGTTGGAGTGCTGGATGCGACGGATGGCATCGTCTTTTCCGGCTTTCACGGTCAAAACCCTATCCATCAAATGCCGGGACTGAACATCTGAGCGAACCCTACCGCACGATGGTTATGGTCGCGCAGCGCCTGGGGCTTCGGCTCAGCGAGATTTTGGGCTTGCAATGGAGCGATTTCGATTTTAAGAAACGTTCTGTGCTGGTTCAGCGCAGCGTAGTGGGCGGAAGGGTGGACGAGGTAAAGACGGAAGACTCGAAGGATGAAGTTCCGCTTGATCCTCGGTTGGCAGAGGTGCTGTTGCAATGGCGCTCTGCTTCATGTTTCCCGCGAGATGAGGATTGGGCTTTCGCCAATCCCGCGACGGGAAGGCCGTACCACCAGGAAAGCCTCCAGAAAAGGCAGATCAAACACGCTGCAAAACTTGCTGGAATGGGGGAGGGAGATCGGGTGGCACACGTTCCGCCACACCTACCGCTCCTGGCTCGATGAGACGGGCGCTCCGATGAAGGTACAACACGAACGGATGCGCCATGCCTCGATCCAGACGACGATGAATGTCTGATGAATGTTTATGGACGGGCGATGACGGAAACCAAACGCCGGGCAAACAGCCAAGTTGTAGGATTGGTGTTCGGCTCAAACTTGCAGGACTCAACCGCAGACGCGGGCACTGCAACTGTTCATGAAACAGAGCCGTTCTTATTGGGGGACAATGGGGCTTGTCGGAGCGGCCAGATCTTCGTAAGTTGTTGAAAGATTTGGTTGCGGGGGCAGGATTTGAACCTGCGACCTTTGGGTTATGAGCCCAACGAGCTACCGGGCTGCTCCACCCCGCTCCTGGATTATATGACCCGCGTTCTTCCAAGGTCAAACTCACCGAGTCCTGCGGCTTCGCCGCCCGGCATGGGCGGGTCACGGGCAGCCTCTCTCCCGCAGGGGGCATCTACCCCAGAGGGCAAGATCAGGGCTTCATCGGGAGGGCAAGATCGGGAGGGCCTGGCTGCGTCCAGCCAATTCGGGCCGCGCCATCGAACTCTGTGGCAGGCAAGAGGGAGAGCGCCGATCACAGCCTTTCAGAGGAACTTTTCTCCGGAAAGCGCGTCTAAACAGGACAGTATCACGGTCAGCGTCCGTTCGCTGCCGTGGCGGGCAGCGTGAGATTGTGGAGTTTCCTGCGGCGATCCATCGGAACGCAAAGATGCGGTTTCGCGATCCCAAGCCCCCAAGACAGCTCTGCAGTAGAGATCCCCTGAACGGCTCCGTGGTAAGGATGCTCAAACGGTTCCGCGAGATGGATCGGGACGTTGACGAGTCGATGAGAGGTTGACCAGGAGTGAGAGATGAGTGTTCGTCTGGTACGTGCATTCGGTGGGGTGATAGTTGCCGGAGGTCTCATCTCCGGCGCCCTGTTTGGTGGGCTTGAAGCGGCGGCGCAGAGCACGGTCAGTCCCCTCTCTGACGCCCAGATCGAGTCCAATGTGCTCCGAGCCTTGGCTACGGATCCGCAGTTGTCAACCCAGGATGTTCAATCCTCCACTGTTTATGGAACCGTCACGCTCAGTGGCAGCGTCCAGACGGAGGAGATGCGAGTCTCCGCAGAGAATCTGGCGGCGCGAGCGCAGGGCGTTCAGAAGGTGATGGATGAGCTGACGATCAACCCCACGCCGGCGGCCGCCAATGCCGCTGGGGCGGGTGTGAGCGGCGCTCAGCCCTATGCAGGACAGCCCTATGCGCAACCGGCAAATGGCCAGCCGGGCCAGGCCCAGCCTAACGCCGGTCAGCCCTACAGCCAGCCCTACTCCGGGCAGCCGAATGCGCAGTCGGGTCAAGC
>JAKART010000108.1 GCA_021819255.1 Acidobacteriota bacterium | reverse complement strand
TTCCGATCTCGTCTGAGGTGGGGTTCGAGTCGACCCATCCGACGGATCTGGCTTTCATGATGCTCCATCTGCCCGGGCTACGGCTGCCGTGGCACGGGGTCTTTGCGGCCACAGGCATGATTGCGGCGTTATGGCTGAGCCAGAAGACAGCGGAGCGCGCCGGTCTGGCGGCAGAACGTCTGTGGGATGCGGGATGGTTTGTGGTGATGGCCGGCTTTGTGATCTCGCGGATGACGTTGGTGGCGTCCGATCCTCGCGGCTTTCTGCGTCTGCCGCTGGTGATGCTGGCGCTGCCCTCCTACACCTGGGCCGATGCTTCGCTGACGGCGCTCGCCGGGGTGGTCTATCTGCGCTGGAAGCAAATTCCCTTGCTGGCGGCGCTGGATGCATGGGCTCCCTGCGCTGCCGCGCTGGGGGCCATTCTGAGCCTGGGGCGGTGGCTGGAGGGCGAGGACCGGGGAATGCCGACCCATCTGCCCTGGGGACCGGCCGTGCCGGGTAGCGCAGGACGGATGCATCTGCAGCCGGTGGATCTTTATGCGGCGCCGGCCTTTCTGGTCTTGTTGGTGATTTTGATGAAGTTACTGGAGGGGGGCAGACGGAGAGGAAGCGTCGCAGGAGTTGCGCTGACCGCCTTCGGAGCGATCCTGTTTCTGCTGGATATGCTCGCCCAGCCGCAGAGCGGTCCAGGCGCATGGCTGGATCCGGTACAGTGGCTGGCCGTGGGCCTGATGCTGGGCGGTGGGTTGCTGCTCCTCTTTCTCCCGGAGGCGGCCTGATGCCCTCCCAGCACATGCTGCCGAAAGGCAAACGAGGCAAGACCGTAAAGCCCGAGTACCGGACACAACGGACGCTGGCGCAGGAACGCGAGGCACAGCGCCAAGCCGAGGGTTTGCCGACGGAGAATGGCCCGGACCAGGCCATCTCTGGCGCTTTTGGAGCCGGAGCGACAACGGTAGACCTCCACGGAACAGAGTGGGAGCCGGCGACTGGGCCGCGGGCGCGCGGCTCCGGTCTGGTGACCAGCGGTCCGAGCGCGCATCGGCATCCGCCGGAACAGGAACAGAAGACGCTGCGGCGATACCCGGCTCGGGTTGCGCCGCAACAACAGCCGCAGATTCGGCCGCGGGAGGTTCCCGCCCGCAAAAGCCTCCCGGCCGCCGCCGGCGTGTTGCGCTTTCTGGTCGAGCCGGCGGCCGCCGGCCTGCGTCTGGATGCGTATCTGGCCAGGGCTCTTCCCGAGATCAGCCGGGCGCGCGCGGTGCTGCTGATCGACTCCGGGCAGGTGAAGATGGATGACCGGCCGGTTCGCGCCAAGCAGAGGCTGAAGGGCGGCGAGTGGATCCAGATTGAGGGTGAAGCACACCCCGCGCCTCTGCATGCCGACCCAGAGGACATTCCGCTGGAGATTGTCTACGAAGACCAGGATCTGGCGGTGGTCAACAAGGCTGCGGGGATGATGGTTCATGCGGGGTCGGGAGCGGCCGAGCATAACCGCGGGACGCTGGTGAACGCTCTGCTGCACCACTTCGGCGCGGGGGAGGGTTTGAGCCAGGTGGGTGGGCAGTTGCGGCCCGGGATCGTGCACCGCCTGGATAAACAGACCAGCGGACTGCTGGTGGTGGCCAAGAACGATGCTACCCACCGCCAACTGGCGGAGATGTTTGCCGGCCGGAGGATACGGAAAACCTATCTTGCCCTGGTGCATGGCGAGGTGAAGGGCGAGGCGGGGACGATTCAACTGCCGATCAGCCGGGATCTGGTGCGCAGAACACGCATGACCACCCGGCGCGCCGAAGGCCGAAGCGCCGTCTCCCACTGGAGGGTTCTGCAGCGGCTGAGCGGAGACTATGGAAGGTTCACGCTGCTGGAGGTGCGGATCGAAACCGGGCGAACCCACCAGATTCGCGTGCATCTGCAGGCCCTGGGGCATCCGGTGGTGGGAGACGCCTTGTATGGTGCATCGCGCCGCATACGGCGGATGCCACGGGCGGAGGGCGCCAGGCGCCTGGCGGCGGATGCAGGGGATGGTGAGCCGGAGGATCTGGCGCTAGAGCGGAACTTTCTGCACGCGGCGGAGCTGGAGTTCGTGCATCCACGGAGCGGCAAGCCGTTGTTGTTGCGAGCGGCGTTGCCGCAAGAGCTGCAAGGGATGTTGCGCCGGCTCGACAGGAGGGAAGGAGCGGGAGAGTAGACGGCGCTTCAAAAGGTGCTTCGGCCACGTCAATTGATACGATGGTTAGCATGAGATTTCGCACATGCGCGCTATGGACGGGCCTGATCCTCGGATCGGCTGCATGGGGGCTGGCCGCCCCTGCGCAGAGCAGTCCACCTCCGCCGCCGCCCTCCACCCCCCAGGCAGGCTCAACACCGGCAAGCCCAGCTCCGTCAGGCTCTGCGCGGCAGGCCACGCCGCCGTCTTCCTCCGCACCCGCTCCGCAACTGGAGCGGCGCCAGGGCGAGCCGCCAGGGACTGAAGTTCTGCACGTGTTCACGCGTGAGGTAGATCTCTTCTTCGCGGTCACCGACAAACATGGAGGCTTTGTCGACGGCTTGCAACCCAAGGACTTTGGGCTCCTGGACGATGGCCGTCCGCCGGAGCGGGTGATTCGCTTTGAGCAACAGACCAATCTGCCCTTGCGCGTGGGCATCATGATCGACACCTCCAGCTCCATCCGGGAGCGATTTCACTACGAGCAGCAGGCGGCGGTCGATTTTCTGTTGCAGGTGATGCACCCGGCGGATCGGTCGTTCGTCGAGGGCTTCGATGTCCAGACCGATATCGAGCAGAACTTTACCAACCGTGTGGACCTGCTGAATAGCGCGATTGAGCGGCTGCGGCCAGGCGGCGGAACGGCGTTATTCGACTCCCTCTACAAGACCTGCCGTGACCAGATGCTGCCTTTGAACCAGGAGGGTGAGGTGCGCAAGGCGATCGTGATGGTATCGGATGGCGATGATGACTATAGCCGGGCGACTGAAGATGAAGCCATCAAGATGTGCCAGCGAGCCTCAACCATCGTGTACACCATCAGCACGAACACCGGTCCCAGCCGGGACAAGGGCGACGACATACTGCGGGCGATCTCCTCGGCGACCGGAGGGCAGGCGTTCTTTCCCCCGAGCATGCCGGATGTGGGAGAGGGCTTCCTCAACATCGAGGCAGAGCTGCGCAGCCAGTACTCGCTGGTCTATGTTCCGGCGGACTACAAGCCCAATGGGGCCTTCCGCACCATCTACCTTCAGTGTGTGGATCCGCGCTATTCGGTGCGCGTCCGGAAGGGCTACTTTGCGCCCCGGCAGGAGTAGTTGCGTGGACCGTGGCTCCGGCTCTGCCAGCCAGGGGTCGCGATCCGCGGCATCATTCCAGCGCAACTTTTGACGGCAGAAGCGGTTTATGGCGATTGCGAGGTCTTCATGAAGAAACTCCGCAGAGGCAGTCTGCTGGCGGTGGTTCCGTTAGCGGGTGTTCTGGTTCTGGCGCCGCTTGCTCCGGCACAGCAATCCCCCGTCGCTCCGGTCCAGCCGCAGCCGGTTGCGCCGCCACCGCCGGGAATGGATGAAATGATTGGAAGTCTGGCTCCCCAGCCGGCCAGCCGTAGCTCGTTTACCTTTGATCGCAATATGTTGCAGTTGGCCGCGGGATTGCTGAACGATGGCGAGGGACCGCCGATGCAACTGGACAGCATTCGGGTGGAGAACTATCGCTATCAGGAGCCGGCGTTCTATGTTCCGCAGGCCATGCATGCGCTGACCGCGATGCTGGATGCAACCGGATGGAAGCACCTGGTGGAGCAGCATCCGGGGCCCACAGCGGCGCCCACCATGGTTCCGGGAGCCCCGCCGGCTGCACCCCCGCCGCGCCGGACCCTCACCGACCTCTGGCTGCACTTTACCGGGATGGACATCGACAATGTTCTGGTGCTGGTGCGCAGTCCGCGGCAGATGAACGTGATTGAGGTCTCCGGGGATCTGCGTCCGCTGGATCTCATCCACCTCAGCGGACACTTTGGGATTCCCAGGGTCGATCCCAACGCCGTGATGGTCCCGGCGCCACCGGGAAAATGAAGAATCCCGGAGCATCGTTCCCAAAGCAATCCAGGGCAATCCAGAGCAATCCCGGAAGATCGCTCTACCAGCCGTAGCGCTCCACTTCGCCCAGCAGAGCCAGCTTCCGCTCAGGCGGCAGAAAGCTGGCTTCCATGGAGTTGGCCGCCAGCTCGCGAAGCTGCTCCGGCGAGAACCCAAAGCTGCGCTGGGCGAGCAGGTACTCGTCCAGCAGATTGGCGCCGAAGAACGGCGGGTCATCGGAGTTGAGGGTGACCATCAGGCCCTCCTCGAAGTAGCGGCGCGCAGGGTGGGCATGCAGAGCGGGGCAGCAGCCCGTGCGCAGGTTGCTGGTGATGTTCAGCTCCAACGGAATCTGACGCTGCGCCAGGACTTCGATCAGCTCGGGATCCTTCTGAGCCGAGAGGGCGTGGCCGATGCGCTCGGCGCCGATGTTGATGGCGGCCCAGATGCTCTGCGGCCCGGCGTTCTCGCCGGCATGGCAGGTAAGGCGCAGGCCGGCCGCTCGAGCCTCGGCATAGAGATCGCGGAACTCGTGCGCCGGTCCCAGCAGCTCATCTCCTCCAAGGCCAACGCCTATGATGCTGGGGAAGGATCTCTGTAGCTCCGCAGCCTTGCGAAAGACACGCGTGCAGGCCTCCAGACCGAAGTGCCGCACCGCGTCGACGATCCATAACAGGGAGATGCCGAACTCGCCCTCGGCGCGAGTCCGGCCGAGATCGACCGCGGCGATGACCTGATCGACATCCAGACGCGCCTGCCGATGGAGGATGCCGATGGAGATGTAGGCTTCAGCGTGACGGACTCCCTGGCGCGCCAGGTCGCGCAGCATATTGAATGTGATCAGCTCGTAGTCCGCCGGGGTTTGCAGCCGCTCGGTGACGGCTTTGAAGCAGAGCAGGAAGCTGGGGAAGTCATGGTAGCTGTAGATGGCGCGCGCGGCGTCAAGCGAGAGAGGGGAGGGATCGTTGCGCGCGGAGATCTCGACCAGGGTCTCTGGAGTGATGGAGCCCTCCAGATGAAGGTGCAACTCGGCTTTGGGGAGTCCGCGCAGCCACTCGATGGGGTCCGGCCTGGCGTCGCCGGGGCCTGCCTGCGGGGCCTTCGGGGGGGTGGGCTGGTGGGGATGCGGAGACTGTCGCGCGTGCGCCATAGGTGGAGTGTCGAGGAGCCGCTTCTGTCGTTGTGAGAGGGACAGCGCGCTGATCGGCGCGACTCTCTCCAGGGTGTCCATGGCTTCCGTCTGAACAGGTTTTGGCCCGAAGAGGAAGCAACCTCTCCGGGAGATGCAAGCCAGGTCCGTGGACCTGGCCGGCGCGTCTTCCCGCAGATCTTCTCTGCTCTAGAACCATTTTCCCTGATGATGGGTGTACGGAAGCGGGCGTTCAGTGGCGCTTTCATTGAGGAAAACGCCCACAGGAGTCGTTCCCCTTGCTTACACCTTCAGGGAAAATGGTCTACCCTTCACTCTACACTGGGCCCTTCCTTGGGTAGCGTGAGGCTCGGGGTAGCGTGAAGCTCGTGGCTCAGCGTGAAGCTCGTGGCTCAGCGTGAAGCTCGTGGCTCAGCGCAGTGGCGAGGCATTGGGAACCAGCCGGCAGCATTGAAAACCAGCCTGCCGGGGCCAGAGCGATGCAGCTAAGTTATTCGTTGCCGGTGAAAAACTCGCTGCGTTTGCGGCTGTAAAAGTAGTAGACAAACAGACCCATGATCAGCCAGACGAAGAAGCGGATCCAGGTCATCACGGGCAGGCCCGCCATCAACAGAAGGCAGAACAAGATGCTGAGCGCGGGAAAGATGGGGCCTCCCGGCACGCGGAAGCCGCGCCGGCGCTCGGGCTGCCTGTGACGCAGCACCAGCACCCCGATGGAGACCAGGACAAAGGCGAAGAGGGTGCCGATGTTGGAGAGTTCGGCGAGGGTTCCGACGTCAAAGAGGCCGGCGGGAATTGCCACCAGAATCCCGGCGACCCAGGTAGCGAAGGCCGGGGTGCGAAAGCGGGGGTGAACCTTGGAGAAGGCATCGGGCAGCAGTCGGTCGCGGCTCATGGCGAACCAGACCCGGGCCTGGCCAAGCTGGAAGACCAGAATCGAGGAGATCATGCCGATGATGGCGCCCACCAGGACGACCAGCCGCGTCCAGTGCAGCAGCGGGCTCCCCGTCTGCTGAGTGAGACGCTTGAGTCCGTTGACCACCGGAGCGGCGTCTCCGGCGACGCTCTGCCAAGGAACGATCCCGGTCAGGATGACAGCTACGCCGATGTAAAGGATGGTGCAGACGATCAGCGTGGCGATGATGCCGATGGGAACATCGCGCTGCGGATGGCGGCACTCTTCGCTGGCCGTGGAGACCGAGTCAAAGCCGATGTAGGTGAAGAAGATGATGCTGCCGCCGGCCAGCACGCCGGACCATCCGTTGGGCGCGAAGGGATGGTAGTACGAGGGATGGAGGAAGTGCAGGCCGACGAAGATGAAGGCGAGAATCGCCACCAGTTTGACCAGCACCATGATGTTGTTGGTGCGGGCCGACTCACGGATGCCCCGGACCAGCACCACGGTGAGCAGAATGACGATCAGGAAGGCTGGAATATTGAAGCCGAAGTGCCACCCCGGTTGATAGATGGCGTTGCCCGCCAGGTCTTGCAGGCCCTGGGGCAGATAAGCGGGCGAGAGCCACTTGGGGCCGAGAGGAATGCCCAGCCAGTCGAGCAGATCGACGACATGAGCGGCAAAGCCGACCGAGACGCTCATGTTGGAGAAGGCATACTCCAGAATCAGATCCCAGCCGATGATCCAGGCAATCAGCTCGCCGAGCGTGGCGTAGGTGTAGGTGTAAGCGGATCCTGCGATGGGGATCATGCTGGCCAGCTCGGCATAGCAGAGGCCGGTGAAGCAGCAGACGATGGCCACCAGGATCATCGAGAGCGCCAGCGCCGGGCCGGCGCCGGGCCGGCCGGCGATGTGCCCGACGCTGTGGTGAAGCAGACCAAGAATCAGGTCAATCACCGGGGAGGCTTTCCAGTCGCTCAGAGCGGCGGGATTGCCGCCGATCGCGGTTCCGATCACGGTGAAGATTCCCGAGCCAATCACGGCTCCGACTCCCAATGCGGTGAGTGAA
>JAKART010000107.1 GCA_021819255.1 Acidobacteriota bacterium | reverse complement strand
ATTGTCAAGAAAAAAATCTAATCAATTGATTCTATGCATCTTCGAAATCAGAAACAGTCAGTTTTTGATGGAACAATCTAAAATATCGTTCCGCCGTCTACCGGTGGTTCTCTCCGCCTTCGGACAACGGCGCGCTTGGGTCCGCGCCTTCTGCTCCGGGGCAACCTCCGGGGCAACCTCCGTGGCAACGGACGGCCGGATCCCCGGCTCGGAAGCTTCGCGCCCGAGGCTCACAACATGCAACAAGGGCGAGCCGGAATGGCTCGCCCTTGTTGCGTCCAGCTGCGTCCAGCTGCGTCCCAGAGGTCTGTCTTCAAAAGCGGATCGGGCTGCCAGGCATCGGCCTGGAAACTGCCCAACCCATGGCCTCAGCGGGTTCTTGGTTGCACCCAGCGACTCTTCGTTGCGCAGATCAGCTACGGTTGCGCGGATCGGCTACGCTCCGGCTTTCTGCCGAAGCTCGGATCTTTCGGCCAACTTCTTAGCTGTAGATCTCGTTGTTGGATTC
Source organism: Acidobacteriota bacterium (assembly GCA_021819255.1). GTDB lineage: Bacteria > Acidobacteriota > Terriglobia > Terriglobales > Acidobacteriaceae > Granulicella. The sequence continues at coordinate 6,747 of JAKART010000107.1, read as the reverse complement.
GCGAAACTCGCGCGCCTTCTCCGCCATGGCCGCATCCAGCTCTTGCTGGTTCTGGCTATCCTGCCGGCCATAGGCGTCGCGAATCTCCTGGGTGATCTTCATGGAGCAGAACTTGGGACCACACATGGAGCAGAAGTGAGCGGTCTTGGCTCCTTCAGCCGGGAGCGTCTCATCGTGATACTCGCGGGCACGCTCTGGATCGAGGCTCAGGTTGAACTGGTCCTCCCAGCGGAACTCGAAGCGGGCTTTGGACAGGGCGTTGTCACGAAGCTGGGCTCCAGGCCATCCCTTCGCCAGGTCTGCCGCATGCGCGGCAATCCGGTAAGCGACGATGCCGGTACGCACGTCTTCGCGGTCCGGCAATCCCAGATGCTCCTTGGGCGTCACGTAGCAGAGCATCGCCGTGCCGTACCAGCCGATCTGAGCCGCGCCGATGGCGCTGGTGATGTGGTCATATCCGGGAGCGATGTCGGTCACCAGCGGTCCCAGCGTGTAGAAGGGAGCCTCCATGCAGTGTTTGAGCTCTTCGGTCATATTCTCTGCAATCAGTTGCATGGGGATGTGACCCGGTCCTTCGATCATCACCTGCACATCGTGCTTCCAGGCCTGCGCGGTCAACTCGCCCAGGGTGCGCAGCTCCGCAAACTGGGCTTCGTCATTGGCGTCATAGATCGATCCCGGACGCAGCCCATCGCCCAGGCTGAAGGAGACATCGTAGGCCTTCATGATCTCGCAGATCTCTTCGAAGTGCGTATACAGGAAGTTCTCCTGGTGGTGGGCCAGGCACCACTTGGCCATGATCGAGCCGCCGCGCGAGACGATGCCGGTCATACGCCGCGCGGTGAGCGGAATCCAGGCAAGACGGACACCGGCGTGCAGCGTGAAGTAGTCCACGCCCTGCTCGGCCTGCTCGATCAGCGTGTCGCGCATCAGCTCCCAGGTCAGCTCTTCGGCGCGGCCTCCCACCTTCTCCAGCGCCTGATAGACCGGAACCGTTCCGATGGGAACCGGCGCGTTGCGCAGGATCCACTCGCGGGTCTCGTGAATATGCTCGCCTGTAGAGAGATCCATGATGGTATCGGCGCCCCAATGGATTCCCCAAACCATCTTGTCCACCTCTTCCTCCAGCGAGGAGGTCACCGCGGAGTTGCCGATGTTGCCGTTGATCTTGACCTTGAAGTTACGCCCGATGATCATCGGCTCCAACTCCGGGTGATTCAGGTTGGCGGGGATGATCGCCCGTCCCGCCGCCACTTCGCGGCGAACAAACTCCGGGGTGATCTGTTCGGGAAGAGACGCGCCAAAGCTGCGGCCGGGGTGGGAGCGCAGAAGCGACGCGTAGGCCGGATCTCTGCGCAGCTCTTCCAGGCGCATCGACTCCCGCAGGGCGACAAACTCCATCTCCGGGGTGACCATGCCTTGCCGGGCATAGTGCATTTGCGTGACGTTGCAGCCGGCGCGCGCGCGCCGAGGCCGTGGTGGAGCGGGAAAGCGCAGATCATGGGTGAGCAGATCGCGCGCGCGCTGGCGTCCATACTCCGAAGAGAGATCGCGCAGCACCTCGGTATCCGCACGGTCTTCCATCCAGCTACGGCGCAGCTTGGGCAAGCCTTCGGCCAGATCGGCGACATACTTCGGATCGCTGAAGGGTCCCGAGCAATCGTAAACCGGAATCGGAGGATTCTCCTGAACTCCCTGCGCGTGCATGGTGGGGGAAAGGCTGATCTCACGGTAAGGAACCCACAGATTGGGGCGGCTCCCCTCGATATAGCGCTTTTGAGAGGCAGGGAAGGGCCGGGGAAGGGAGAGTTTGGCGATCTGCGTGGCGGTTTGCGGCATGGTGACCTCCGTCGGTGGTGAATCAGGAGGTTATGCCCAAGAGCATGGCCACAAGCAGACGACGCCTGAAACCTTCCCACGCCGGCACGATCCGGATCGGGTTCAAAGGGTCTCTCTCAGCCGTACGCGCGGTAGGGCACCCCTGGTTCACTACTGCGATTACAGCATGATTTCCTACCCCCAGCAAGCCGGCCAGCGTCCCGGGTGAGGTCAAGCAGCGTGTGCAAAAGCCTGGAGGAACCTGCGATCCGTGCCGGACTTCACCTTGGCAAGCTGGAGCAGAGGACGCGGCCCACGGACGGCTTGTTGGCGCAGCAGACCCTGGGCCGGGTTTGCGCCGGAGAATGCCGCTCCGAATCCCATTCTGCGGCTGGGAAACCGGAGGGTCGTCCGGCGCAGCAAGGCCATGCATACCTCTGCAAGGCGAGGCATCAGGCCGGCTGCGGTTCGACTCAGGGCCGGCTTCCCTTGCGCGTGATGCCGAGCTGCTGGCCTTCGCTGCCGGCTATGCCCCAGGCCATGCGCGGGGTGTTATGCGCCAGGCCGATTCCGCCGTCGGGAGCGAGCAGAATGATTCCCCCGTGGCCGCCAAGACGGGTATGCAGGTAGTCGATGGCCGCCGTGGCCGCCTCCTGGGCCGAAGCTCCGCCGGCGACGCGATCCACGGCCCACTTGCCCAGCACCAGCTTCATGATCGGCTCGCCCCATCCGGTGAGAGAGACCGCGGCGGAGAGGTCGTCCGCGTAACAGCCGCAGCCAATCAGAGAGCTGTCTCCCACGCGGCCCGGAGCCTTGCTGAGTGTGCCGCCAGTGGAGGTGCCGGCGGCCAGATGACCCCACGAGTCCAGCGCAACCGCGCCCACTGTGTCGTGCCCGGCGTCGCGGTTGGCGCGCTCCTGAGCGAATCGGCCCGAGAACGTCGTGTCCGGTTGACCGGCTGCCTGGGAACGCTGAAAGGCGAGCAGCCGCTCGCGCTCGCGCGCCACGATCAGATCGTTGTTGTCGATCAACGGCATGCCGTTTTCCGCCGCAAAGCTCTCCGCGCCGGCGCCGACGAAGTAGACGTGCGGAGAGCGGTCCAGGACCAGACGGGCGGCCCGGATCGGGTTGCGCAGGCGCTCCACGCAAGCTACGCCGCCGCTGCGCAGGTTGGCTCCATTCATCAGCAGAGCGTCGAGCTGCACCCGCCCATCGGAGGTAAGAAAGGACCCGCGGCCGGCATCGAAGGTCTCATCGTCCTCCATCACGGTCACCGCCGCCTCCACCGCGTCCAGAGCGGAGCCGCCTGCGCGCAGAATCGACCATCCGGCTTGCAGCGCGTTGGCGATGCCGCGCTGGTGCGGAGCTACGGCGTCATCGGGCATCGCCCAGGCGCCGCCATGGATGAGCAGAATCGGGGAGTGCAAGGTCACGGGCGGGGATCCTTCCGGTGTCTGAGAAAAGAGAACGGTGCAGCCGCGAAGCGAGCCCAGCGACGCGGTCTCTGGCTTGCCAGCGACGCGGTCTCTGGCTTTGTTGTTGCGCCATGGGCCGGGCCTTGCTCCTTGCTTGGGCTCGTCTCGCAACAGACTTCCCGAGCGGTTTCAGGCTACAAGAATCTTTACAACCGGCTCTACCCGATCTGCGTAGGCTCCACGTGGCAGCTCTCGGTGGCTCGCACTGGGTTGAAGCTGGTGGCTTCGCAGCAGAACCATCCTGCAACCGCCCTCACCGAAGTCGCCCTAACCGCGCGCGAGTTCCAGCTTGCGGCGCTCGGTCTCCAGGTAGGTGTAACGGATGCGATGGATGACGGTGATGGTGGAAAAGATGGCCAGCACCCAGAGCGCCGGCGCCATGGCCCCCCAACGCTCGAAGAGCGCTCCCAGGATGATGAGAACGATCCGCTCCGGCCGCTCCATGAAACCCACCTTGCAGGATCCGATCAGAGCTTCGGCGCGGGCCCGGGTATAGCTGACCATCAGGCTGGCGGTCATCACGAAGGCCACCAGGAAGACATAGAAGAGCCGGCTGCCGCGAGCGTAGAAGACCAGCAGACCAAAGAACAGGGCGACGTCGGAGTAGCGGTCCAGAACCGAGTCGAAGAAGGCCCCGAAGACGGAAACCTGATTGGTCTGCCGCGCCACGCGCCCGTCCACCATATCAAACAGGCCGGCGCCGATGATGACCAGTCCGGCGTACAGGAACATGCGGATGTAGTTCTCCGCGCGCGCATATCCAAAAAAGAATGCGGCGACCACATTGATCATCAAGCCGATGAAGGTAAGGGTGTTGGGAGAGATTCTGGAGAGAGCCAGCCCGTTGACGATCTTCTGCAGCAGCCAGCCGCAGCCCTTGCCGAAAGCACTTGTCCAGGTCATCGCATCGAACCAGTCTAATTCTTAGACGCTTCACTCCGGGTCGTGGCGTCTGCCGCCTCTCCCTGTATGGAGTCGTGAATCGTAAACAGCTTCAGAATCTCCAGCTCGCGCTTGCCGTTCGGGGTCACCACCGTCGCGGCGTCTCCCACCTCCTTGCCCAACAGGGCGCGGCCGATGGGTGAGGTGGTGGAGATCAGGCCCTTGGCGACGTCGGACTCTTCGCTGGTGACCAGCTTGTAGGTGAACTCCTCATCCTTGGTGCTATCGAAGACCACCACCGTGGAGCCGAAGCCCACCTTGTCCCGGGGGATGTTCTCCAGGTTCACCATGGCCAGCTCGCCCATGCGCTTCTTGAGCTGGCCCAGACGGGCGTTGACGAAGACCTGGCGCTGCTTGGCCATGTGGTACTCGGCGTTTTCGGAAAGATCCCCCAGAGCGACGGCCTTCTTGATCTCCGCCGGCAGTTCGGTGGTCAGTTCGTACTCAAGCGCTTTGATCTGCTCTTCCAGAGCCTTCTTAATATCTTCCATGCTGGCTTCTTTGCTGGCCGTCCGGGCAGGCGCCGGAGGTCGTGGAGTCAAAACTTCATTATACGAAAGGGAACGGTGAGAAACAGCCGGGTGGACAGCCGAGAGCCGACGGTAGAGAGTAGAGGCACAGGAGAACCTCTTCCGTTGCCGGCTCATCCCCGAACCCTCGCGCTGGATCTCGGCGACCGCCGCATCGGGCTGGCTATCACCGATCCTTTGGGCCTCACCGCGCAGCCGCTCTTTACCCTGCATCGCACCAGCCTGCGCGCCGACATCAAGGCGATTGCGCGCTTCCTCCGTCAGCACAAAGTGGAGATCCTGGTGATCGGCCATCCCCTTCATGCCGACGGATCTCCCAGCCCCCAGGCGGCCAAGGCGCGGGAGTTTGCCCAGAGCCTCCAGGAGGCTCTGGCGAAGACGCACCCCAACCTCAACGTTCACCTCTTCGACGAGCGCCTTACTACCCGCGACGCCCACGCCCTGCTGGACCAGTCCGGATATCCGCTTCGCCAGGACCGGAAGGGCCGGCGGGAGCGCCGCCAGATCATCGACCAGGTCGCAGCTACCCTGCTGCTGGAGAGCTTCCTCTCCGCGGACGCCCCCAGCCTGCTTCCCGGCCAGCCATCGGAGCCGTGAGGGCAGATCCCTTCAGCCCCTCCCGCTGCCTCGTCTCTGTTCGAAGATGGACAGATTCTGACTAAAATTGAACCGGAGGCGCTGTGCGGCTGCTCAAGTTCATGCTGGTGCCGGCGGTGGGAGCTGCGCTCGGCCTGGCGTTCTTCCTCTTCCTCGACTTCTATCTGCCCTATGGGCCCGCCCACGAGACGTTTGTGGAGATTCCAGCCGGCATGAGCCGGCTGCAGATCGCCCGCCAGTTGCAGCGCCAGGGGGTCGTCCGCAGCGCGCCGGCCTTTGACGCTCTGGTGTTGTGGAACTCCCTGCATGGGCGTCGAGCGGCGGCGCTCGAGAACGGCGAGTACCGGTTTGACCATCCCGCCGGCATGCAGGAGGTCTATGACCGGATCAGGCGCGGAGACGTCTACACCGTGACGCTGGTCATCCCGGAGGGGTTCAACATCTTTGATATCGCCAACGCGGTGGCCGCGGCCGGACTGGACTCCAGAACCGACTTCCTCCGCGCCGAGCAGACCGATACCCAACTCATCGCCCCGTGGGTCCCTTCCGGCCGGGCAAACTCCCTGGAGGGGTATCTGTTTCCGGACACCTACAAGTTCAGTCGCCATGCGGGAGCGCTCAGGATCCTGAGCGCCATGGTTCGCCAGTTCGGGGTGGAGGCCGGGCGCTTGGGGATGACGCCGGCCGAGACGCCCCGCGTGGTCATCCTGGCGTCTCTGGTGGAGAAGGAAGTGAACCTGGATGCGGAGCGCCCCGAGGTAGCCAGCGTCTTTGCCAACCGTCTGGCGGCGGGAATGCCGCTGCAGACCGACCCCTCCGTGATCTATGCTTCGCTGCTGCGCGGCTCCTGGACCGGAGTCATTCATCAGAGCGAGCTCAAGTCGGACTCCGCGTACAACACCTATACTCATCCCGATCTGCCCCCGGGACCGATCTGCAATCCCGGGGTGGCCTCGCTGCGGGCGGCGCTGCGCCCAGCCCGCACGGACTATCTGTACTTTGTCGCCGATGCCAAGGGAGCCACCCGGTTCGCTGCCACTTTGGCCCAGCACAACGCCAATGTAGCCGCCTATCGCTCCTCCTCCCGGCATTGAAGCCGCTTTGCGGCGCAGAGAGCGCCCCGGCCGCGCGCCTCTTCACGGGCTTCCTGGGCCGGTTCCGGCTCAGGAGTTCAAGCGATTCTGAATCCCGTAAGACCGGGATCGAGTCGATATAATGGAAGTTTGCGATTGATGAGGAACCTTCGAACGTTGCCGGTGCTGGTTGTGTGGATGACAGGCGGGCTCACCGGCTGCTTTTCGACCACACGGCTGGTGGTGAAGACCCAGGCGCCCAGCGTCTACCAGACCTACACCGTGGGCCAGGTGGAGCAGCAGATCTCGGAT
>JAKART010000106.1 GCA_021819255.1 Acidobacteriota bacterium | reverse complement strand
CGCGCGGCCGGGCAGGTGGAAGACGACATCGACTACCGCTCCTTTGGGGAGATCGTGGCCAACTACGGCGCTGCACCCTCCGACAACAGCTACGTCTTTACCGGCTACCAGAGCGACAGCGCGGACAGCTCCACCGACTATGCCAGGTTTCGGAATCTGGAGTACGCAATGGCCCGTTTCAACCGGCCCGATCCGTATCTGGGCAGCTATGACTTCAGCAATCCGCAGAGCTTCAACCGATATGCCTATGTGATGAACAATCCGCTGACCGGGGTGGACCCTGCGGGTCTGGACCCGGCATCTTGCGACCCCTCCGACCCCTCGAGCTGCCCCAACACCGGGAGCAGCGGGCCCGACCAGACCCAGGCGAACAGCAGCGCCGATAGCAGCAGCAGCCCTGGCGGGGGAGATTACTCGCCAGGAACGGTTCTCCAGGACCAGTATGGGAACTTCTATGTCGTCAATACCGATGGGAGCATCAGCCCTTACGCTGGACAAGGCGTCAACGTGAACGGAGGCGAAGACGGGTGCGATATGCAAAGCAACGCTTGCCAGGCGCAGCTTGAGATGTCACAAGGACAGCCTTCGCCACAAGCTCAGGCCCCAAATAACGCGAACCCGATAAACCCTTGCAGCACAGCGAATCCGAACAATCTGGATTATTCGACGACCAACGCTCAACAGCACATTCTCCAGAACCACACTCCAGGAGGCAAAGGGCCGTCGTTCTACGTGGGTGATTGGACGGCAATCTCACTTTTCAATCAAGCCACTCTGACGCAGGGCAGTTTGGCTCCTGCACAATTCCAACGTGCTGGAACCTACACGCTGCAATGGAGTGCTCCTCAACTATGGTGGCCTCTAAATCTGATCTGGACGAACAACATCGGTTGGGGAGCGAACGGGCAGCCGACTCCTACAAACCGTCTCGTTGTGAAAACGAACTGCTCAACCGTCATCACGTCTTATCCGGTCAACTAGGGTGCTCGCCATGAACAAAAAAGCCGTTGTGAGTGCAGCGTTGTTGGGGCTGATGGTTGTGGGAGTAGGTTGTGCCATCGTCTGGAGGACTATGTCGAAGCGATACATCGCCAAATGGGATATGCCCAGAGAGTCGGCTTCTGCGGGTGCTCATGGAAATGTATGCATCGTTCAACATCCTGACGGAACGGCGGAGGCGCTGGGCTGTGCAGACGTTCATCTGTTCCCGGGTGTCTATAGCGCCATCGGCGTGAGTGAAAGTACGCTCATCAAGTGGCAGGACGAGCATGGGTTCCACAGTGGCGGTATAGCCCCTGACGGATCGGTGCTAGCTCCCGAGTACCCAATCCTCTCTCGTCTCGCTTGGACGCACATCGACCCCGTGTACTTGCAAGGTGCCGATCTGTCGGCCCTCCTGGAAGAAACGAAGCGTGTGTCCCAAACTTCCGATGACGCCACGGTCAGAGCGAATCTTGAGAAGCTGTCGGCCCTCGCAACGGAGGCTCAGCAGCGTTCTCAGGTTCTTCGGTTCTTCGGCTGAGATACGTCCATCCATAGCTAGCAAGGCCGTCCCTTCGGGGCGGCCTTGCTGCGTCTGGAAGAAGCGCTGCCTACGGCATCAGGTTGACTATGACACGTCACCCCAGAATGGGAGCTGCGGAGTAACTTTTAGTTGCTGTGCGGGAACCACAATGGAATGAACGACCTACAGCCGAAGACCGAGAAAACGTTGGTGTTTACGGGTTGCTGTGCGGGAACTTGTTGAAAGCAAGCGGTTAAGAGAAACAATCGCCGTTAAGATGGTGTTCTGCGTCAACGCGGCGGTTGCTGCGCGTGAACGTGTTGAAAACACAGGGCCGGGCATCTGTGACGGAAATACCCTCCGCTCCGTCGTCCGTCAAGGCTCAAGCCCGCTGACGCGGCGCGCAACAAACGCGCGGCCTTGACTGCCGCCTGCGCTGCGGGTGTTCCCAGTCATGAGGAGCATGTCTGCTCCTCCGTTCTCAAAGAGAACCGGAGTGCAACGGCGACGGGTGCTAGGATCGTCTTCCATCGGGAGGGCCTTGGCCGTGGAGTACGACCGGGAGAAGGTGGACGAGGTGGTTCTGGCGCTGCTGTGGCTGACGCTTGGAGGCGACGGGCGGGCGTGGAAGTCGCACGACTGGGAGGCGCTCGACCGGCTGCATGAGCGCGGCTACATCTCCGATCCGAAGACCAAGGCGAAGTCCGTGGTGCTGTCCGAGGAGGGCGAGCGGCGGGCACGAGATCTGTTCGCGCGTCACTTCGGCGGCGGGAGCTGAATCAGCGGTAGGCTTCGCGGCGATGGAGGACGCGGCGGACTTCGAGGGCGTCGGCGACGTTGACGAAGAAGAGGCGGTAGTCGGCGATGCGGAGGCGGAGTTCGTCGCGGCCCTGGAGGGCTTTTACGTCGCCTTCTCCGGTGCGGGCAAAGAGGTCGAGCGCAGTTAGAATGCGCATGGCGGTGTCGCGGTCGATGCGGCGCACATCGGCCTTAGCGGGGTCAGCCCAGACGATCGGCTTCACGCCGGTTCCTTGTAGTTATCGATCTCTTGCTGGGTAATGCCGAGTTCGGTCAGGAACTGTTCGTGGGGAGTGCCTTGGTTGTGTTTTAGCCACTCGCTGGAGGCATCGAGGGCCTTGATGTCGTCGTCGGAGAGCGGCTCATCGTCATAGGGTGCGTTGGCGAGGGCGCGGGCGACGGGATCGAGCATGACTTCGAGCAGGTTGACGACGACGGCGACCTGGCCTGGGGCCATGCGGTCGATGAGTTCGTGGGCGTGTTCCTTGGTCTGTGCGTGGGGCATGGTGGGAGTCCTTTTCGTCGGCTTATCGTTCGGTCTGGGCTTCAACGCCCGCCGTTCCGGTGAGCGAGTTGATGAGCCGGATGACGGCCTTTTGATCGCGTTCCGGCAGCAGCGTGATCCTCTGAAATCTCTCCCAGAGGCGCTGCTTCTCGGGGTCGCTTGCGACCCGTTCAAAGCTGGACGTCTCTCTCGGCGCGGCCTGGATGCCGAGCAACTCATCGGCTGAGACCTTGAGGGCCTGCGCCAGTTGCGCGACCGCCGGGCCGGGCGGAGAGCCGCCGTCGGTCTCGTAGTAGGAGATCGCGCGTTGCGTGATGTTGGCGGCCTTGGCGAGCTGCACCTGCGTCATGTCGCGTTCCCTGCGGAGCGCGATGAGGCGTTGGCCGAAAGAATCCTTGTTCGTGGTCGCTGTTCCCTTGGGCGTGGCAAGGCCGATTCTAAGGGCATCTTTCGTGACCTCCTTCTCCCGGTGCGTTGACCTAATATACATATCTGTATACTCTCGGAACGAGTTTACATGTGACAGACCGTACCAACAAATGCATAAAAAGCACTTGACAGGTTTTTACAAGGAGGACGGGAAAGATGGCCTACACGCCGGAGGATGTGAAGGAGCGGCTCAAGCGGGAGGTCTCGATCCAGCGGTTGGCCGAGGCGCGTGGGATCAAGCTGCGGCGTGTGGGCAAGGAGCTGATCGGGCTGTGCCCGTTCCACGACGACCGGAATCCCAGCCTGAACATCGACCCGGCGAAGAACGTGTGGAGCCGCAAGGGTGCGTGCGGTGAGGGCGGCGACGTGCTGCTGTGGGTGATGCGGGCCGAGGGCGTGAGCTTCAAGCACGCGCTGGATCAGTCACAAGGACAGCCTTCGCCACAAGCTCAGGCCCCAAATAACGGCATGCCCTGGTACAAGAATCCATGCGTTTAAAGCGCACTCGCCAAGGGCGCTGCAAGTACGGCTGTTGATGCGGTAGAACTGTTACCCGAAGGCGGTGCTGTTGCAGGAGCGTTTAGTCTTTGGCATGGAGCGGCAGGGGCTTCTAACGGAATCAAAAACCTTCAGGCTGTCAAATTTGGGGTGGGCCTCACCTCCACTGCCAGCGCGGGGGCCGAAGCTTCAGGAGACGGTGGCGCACTTGCCGGTGCCCAGCTTGCGACCGGCTTAGCATCAATTGGGGCTGGTCTTGCGAAGGCTACGCCGATTGTTGGGCAAGCTCTTTCCGCAGCGTCGGTATTAGAGGATTTGTGCGGAACCTACAAGGCGGTGGCCGGATGCCATCCCTAAAGGTGTTCACCGAAGAAGACAGGAAGATGCGCTTGCCGTGGTGGGGTGTGCTTGGGGTCATACTGGGCGGCCTCCCTGTGCTGATCTTGTTCGATCAGTTCGGTAAGTACGATCTTGCTCGTCCGACGCTGACCTCGATAATCATGGTGACCATCGCCATCGTAATGAGATGGAAGTTGAGGCGGCATGTGTGGTTCTGGGGGACCATGATCGTTTTTGCGGCTCTTCATGTCCCGCTAATCTTGTTCGTTCCGTGGGCGACCGAGTGGGTCCCTGCCTTCGTAATAATCCCAATCGGCATGGCCGATTTATACATAATGCTCTGGGTCGTTTCGGCTGTCGGGAAGTTCATGGGAGGACCGAAGGCCGCTAAAGGATGAACGTTCACGACCAAGAAGTGTGAACCAACCGCAGGCCGCTCTTCGGGGCGGTACTGCTGTCTGTGGCGGCGCGTGGTTCCGTGTCCGGGCCAGCATCCCGAAGAACACGCCGCTAAAGCGTCGGAAGCAAGCTGACACTTCATGTATGAATGCACATGTTGTCAAGGGGGCTTGCTTTTATTGTTGCTTTTTCTCTTAGCCGCGTTTTTGCGAAGCCGTGGTGGGCGCGGCTGCCTGGAGGATTGAGTTCTTGCATTTTCCTTTCCTGGCGTCTTGTCTTTCGTCTTCCGTTCAGGAGCAGCTCGTGATGTTCATTCGTCGTGAATCATGTATTTGACGGGTGGCCGACATCTGATTTCCTTTTCAACTTCGGGTGCCCCACATCTCGCTTTTTGAGATGTGGGTCGGCAGGATGTCACCAGTGGCAGCGCGCCTTCACCGCAGCCCTCGTTTAACGCTGCGAACAACCAGGGGGTGGGGTACCAGTACCATGTTGCTGGCAACGTGATCAACGACGGGACGCACGCGTACAGCTACGACGGGGACAGCAATCGGGTCAGCGAGACTGGGCGCGGCTGGTTGTAGACCGTGCTGAGGCTCAGCTCCAGCATCTCAGCCTGCTTCTGAATGGGAAGATCGTGCTCCGGGTCGATCGTCGCTTTACGCTCAGCAATCCCGCCTTGGAGAGCGCCCCTTCTAAAAAATCGTTCTCCAGCGTCAGTTCGCCGATCTTGGCGTGCAATGCGTTCAGACCGACCGGAGTCGCCTGCTCGGCTCGGGACTCCCCAAAGACGCCGGCGGAGCCCTCCAGAAGCTGGCTCTTCCACTGCGTGATCTGGTTGGGATTACAAACGAACTGCTCAGCCAACTCGGCCAGCGTTTTCTCACCCTTGACTGCGGCCAGGGCCACCTTGGCCTTGAATGCCGCCGCATGATTCCTGCGCGGACGTCTGCTCATCTGCTCTCCTCTTCTCCGCCATCGTAGGCTGCCAAAGAGCAGAACTCCCCCTTATCGCCCTGCCCCATTTCGCTGAGCCGGCACAAACCCTCGATCCGTCATGGAACTCCTTGCCTGCCTGTTCCCTGTCTTCCAACTTTACCCCGGGAAATCTCCTTCCCGGCTTAATGAGATGATTTCCAAGAGGAGCCCAGGTGGACGAGATTCTTGAACAGCTCAGAGCCGGAGTGAGGCGCTTCCAGGCCGAAGTCTACCCACGCCAGGCAGCGGTCTACGAGCAGGCCGCGGTTGAGAAGCAGTCGCCGCATACCCTCTTTATCGCCTGCGCCGACTCGCGCATCGATCCGGTAGCCATCACCAACTCCTCCACCGGCCAGATCTTTGTGGCCCGCAACATCGGCAACCTGGTTCCCGCCTACGGAGAGATGCTGGGCGGCGTGAGCGCCGTGATTGAATTTGCTGTCGGCTCTCTGGGCGTTCAACATATCGTCATCTGCGGCCATCTGCACTGTGGCGCCATGCAGGCGCTGCTGGAGCCGCAGTCCATCGAAAAGATGCCAACGGTGCAACGCTGGATGCACAACGCCCACGCCGCTCTCTCGGTGGCGGAGATCGTACACCAGCGCGCCGTGCAGAACGGCGTTGCCTCCAACCTGATGGAGGTCCTCACCGAACAGAATGTTCTGCTCCAGATGCGGCACCTCAAGACCCATCCTTCCGTGGCTGGAGCCATGGCCCAGGGCCGGCTCAGCATCTCCGGCTGGATCTACAACATCGGCACCGGAGAGGTGCGCGTTGCCAGCGATGGGCAGTCCGGCTTTGAGCCGATTGCCAGTCCAGCTTCAAGCCCAGTCTCCAGCCATGCTGTTGCCGGCCGGCATTGACTTCCACGCCCGTTGCCGCTAGCCTGTGGAGAGTGAGTCTTCCGCTACACCATCACGGACACCACCATCCTCACGCCCATGGCGTGTGGGCGGCTGTTCTGGGTGTGGCGAAGTAACGTAGCAATCTCGCCCCTTCAGGATCTTCAAAAGCCCGCCGACGCGCCTGCCGCGAGCGGGCTTTGTGCTGTTCGCCCGCATCGCGCTCGGTAACACCCCAACCCGGCTCAAAAGGAAATCATGACCGAAACCACAGAACCCATCCGCATCCACTTCGCCAAAGACGGCGGCCTGGTGGCAGGCATCGTGCAGGACGCCCGTACCGGCCAGGTGCTCATGCTCGGCTTCCTCAATGAAGAGAGCTATCGCAAGACCATCGAAACCGGCTTCGTCACTTTCTGGTCTCGCACCCGCTCCAAGCTCTGGATGAAGGGAGAGACCAGCGGCAACCGGCTTCGCGTCCTCGCCGCATCCACTGACTGCGATAACGACGCTCTGCTGTTCCAGGTCGAGGTGGAAGGCGATGGCCTGGTCTGCCACGAGGGAACGGTGAGCTGCTTCACCAAGCCGCTCCGCTTCACAACCGCCGGGAAAGGGAACCAATAAGCAATGGCACAGAACAACAAACTTAAACTGGGAGTTCCAAAGGGCAGCCTGCAGGACGCAACCATCGCCCTGTTCGAGCGCGCCGGTTGGCGCATCTACGCCGGCGGCCGCAGCTACTTTCCTTCCGTCGACGATCCGGAGATCGAGTGCATGCTGGTACGCGCCCAGGAGATGGCGCGCTACGTCGAGCACGGCGCCCTGGATGCCGGCCTTACCGGCAACGACTGGATCCTGGAGAATCAGTCCCAGGTGCAGCGCGTCTCCTCGTTGACCTACTCCAAGCAGTCCCGGGTTCCGGTGCGCTGGGTCCTGGCCGTCCCCGAGGACTCACCGTTCTACAAGCCG
>JAKART010000105.1 GCA_021819255.1 Acidobacteriota bacterium | reverse complement strand
ATCAGAGAACGCTTGTCGATCTCCGGATTGTAGCGGTAGCAGGAGGTGAGAATGTTCGGGAAGACGATGCCGACCTTGCCTCGGGAGGCGTCCTGCAAGCTGTCCACCAGAGCCTGAGGTGGAAACTCGACGCCCAGGAAGTACTGCGCGACTCGTCCCTGGGGGGTTACAACCTCAATGGCGCTGGCATGCGCGTATTGGTTGGGCTTGCCATCCGGTCCGGGGACGCGAACATAGCCGAAGCCGATCGCCTGCGTGACAGCCTTCACGGCGGCTGGGGAGCCCGTAAGATAATGCCATCCGGCTGCGGTGTCAGGGCGGCCATAACGGCGGAGATAGAGCGCCTTCTTCGCTGCCGCCATCTGCGGGGTCTCGCTGGGATCAAAGCTGATCACGATGACCTGAAAGTCTTTTCCGGGGGTGAGATGAACCATCTCCAGGGCGCTGGTGAGCCCGTCCATCTCCTCCGGGCAGAGCATAGGACAGTTGTAGTAGACCGTGGTGAGAATGGCCGGCAGCTTGCCGTTGAAGTACTGCCCCAGAAGCACCGGCTGACCGTGGTCATCCACAAAGCGGGCATGGAGCGGCAGTTGGGCGTTCAGGCGCTGGGTGATCCGTACGCTACGCAGCACCATGGGCAGCTGTTCCTGCTGGTCCGGCGCCTTGGTGGCCGTGGGATTCTGAGCGCGGCTGGGGAGGGCGAGGCTGACCAAACCAAGGCCGAGCGTGGCGGCAAGCAGGGGGCGCAGTCGGTTCCAGGGCAGGACGGAACCGCGATCGGTCTTCGCCTTGGCCGGCTGCGCGCTGCGAGTTGTGCCTGCTGCTCTCACTCTTCCAACTTCTCCGGTCGGAGGAATCTCGGGTCCGCCTCTTCCCGCCGGGGCTTGGCATCCCCGGAAAGACGGCTTTTTATGGCTGGTCGGCTCTGGCCTCTTCGTTCTGCATGGCGGAGCGGTACTCGTTCTGCTGCTCTCGAGCCTGGATCGCCTGCTGCTCAAATCCTGTCCGGGCAAATCCATTGGTCAGGGGAGCGGTGACCACCGGCTTGGTCTCACCGGCCATCAGCGTCTGGGGCTGCGCGAATGCGGGCGCCTGCGGCAAACCGCGCTGGATGATCAACTCCATGGCCCGCCGGATGGGAATGCGAATGGTCCCCTGCGGGAGATCGGAGGAGGTGCTGTAGTAGTTCAGCAGCAGATCCTCGCGGGCATGCATATCGGCTACCGCCTGGTTGCCGTCGTCGATCAGCAGCCGCGGGGTGGCAAACGCCTTGGTCATCTCGGCCAACTGGCGTTGTTCCAGGGTGGGGCTGGGGGTCAGGTCCTGCAGCTTGCCGCCGTGCGGCGTTGCGCCCAGGGTCAAGGTGGTGTGCCATTTATCCGCCGGACCGTCGTGCTTGATCAGAGCGTAGTTGATCACCTTGCCCAGCGCAAAACAAAAGAAGAAGAAGATGGTGATAAACCCCGAGAGGCCGGCGAGAAAGGTCACCACGCCGCCGACGCTGATGTCCTCCGTCTCGTAACCCGGACCCTCAACCCCACGCAGGTGAGCCGCTTCGCCGCCGGTGTGTTGGGCTCCGCCCGCCTGGGCGCCTGACGAGCTGTTGTGTCCCTCAGTGTGCATGTTCAGGCTCCAATAACTCTTCTGTGTGCGGATCGTTGACGTTGATCAAGGGCCGCTTGGCAAGCTCGTTCAGGTAAAAGAACATCCAGAAGGCGACCACCGCGATGGGGACGGTCACATAGGCCAGAATGCCGATGTTGCCGCTCAGATGCAGATTGCCGGCTGCGTCGGAAAAGTTCGGCTCGATCAGCCAGAACATGTCGATCAGGCGCGCCAGCAGCATGAAGACGCAGACCCAGATCATCTTGGCTTTGGACCGTTTGATATCTCGTGAAAGCAGGATGCAGAACGGAATCACCCAGTGACAGATCACATCCAGCGAGCAGATGACCCACCAGCCTCCACGAATGCGGTGTAAATACCAGGGAATCTCGTCCGGCACATTGCCGGACCAGATGATGAGGAACTCGGCGAAGCAGAGATAGATATTCAGCATCACGAAGGCGAAGGCCAGCTTGCCGAGGTCATGCTGTTCGGTGGTGCGGAACATGGTCTTGATGGGCTCATAGCGCGAGAGCAGGATCAGCGTCAGGATGCCCAGCGCCAGCACGGCGTAACCCTGCGCCACCAGGAACTGCAACCCATAGACCGTGGAGTACCAGGTGACGTCCAGCGACTTGACGAAGACAATCACGAAGTCGGTCATCAGCACCACATAGAGCAGAATCATGGGGCCGGAGAGATTTTCGAACTTCACCCGCCAGCGGTCGAAGCTCGCCTGCTTGCCGGCCTCTGGATCGTTGTCCCGCTGCAGGCTCCAGCGGTTCAGCAGGGTGATCACCAGCGCCATGATGCCAAGCACGATGGCGGCCTGGATCCAGGCAGAGGAGGGGTTGAGCATGGTCTGCTTGGAGGTGGCCGTCAACTGCTGTTCCTGGGTCATCAAGCCGTGCTGGTAGGCCCGCAGCTTGGAGATGGCGTCCGGGAAGGCGGCCCACTGATAAAGGTGCTTCATCAGCAGGAGGATGGGCACGAGCATCAGAATCAGAACCCAGATGGTCCGGGTCATCGCCTCCAGTGGCCGGCGCAGAATCTGTCCCCACTTGCCGCCCGAGACATACTGCACCATCAGAAACGCCAGGGCCCCACCGACAAAGTTGAAGCAGGTCATGTAGCCCATCAGATAAGCGCGCAGCAGGTGCTCTTTGCCCAGCGGAACAAACAGGAAGACCAGCGAGAACAGGCCGAAGACCACTGCTACCGCCGCCGCGCGCGTGCGCCAGGTGGAGACCACCTGCGGAGCCGTCAGGACGCTGGGCAGCACCCGCGTTGCGTGGAGCGCATGCCCCAGGGTGAGATCCGCTCCGTGATGTTCGTTTGCCATTTCCATGCTTCTGTCGCCTTCAGTGCTTTAGTCGCAAATCCCGTTGATGAATCGTTGCGCTTCCATCCCTGCATCAAGTCCTGCATAAAGCCTGGCATCAAGCCCGGCATCAAGGCTGCTTGCCAAAGGGTGTGCCGTTGGAGACCGGAGCGATTGGCTCGCCGCCCGAATCCCGTTGTCCGGAGTTCTGCGTTGCCTTTTGCCCATAATGAGCTGCCGCCCCGGCCGGCGGCGTGCCCATCGGCACGCCGGGGATGCCGTTGTCCGCGCCATTGGGTGTTCCATAGACGGCGGTGGAGGGCAAGGTCCAGGGATCGGCGAAGCTGACCGGCATGCCCAGGTCACGGGCGATCTCATGCAGGTCTACCACCTGAACGCCGGCCGGAACGTCATTGCGCGTCGCGTTCTGGCTTAACTGCAGAGCGCGAATGTAGGCCGCCACCGCCCAACGGTCGGAAGGCGTCAACTGTGCTGCGTAGTCCGGCATGGCGCCGTAGCCGTTGGTCATCACAGTGAAGAAGTGGCCCAGCGGCGCGTCGCGCAGACGCTCGGTGTGGAAGTTGCCGGCGGGCCGGTAGCCGCGCTGTACAATCATTCCTTCGCCGTTGCCCACCCGGGAGTGACATGGGGTGCAGTAGATGTTGTAGCGCTCCTGGCCCCGCTCCAGGGTTGCCGCGTTGAGCGGAATGGGCAGGCCATCGCCCTCCTTGCCATTCTCGATGCCGGTGTAGAAATAGGCATTCGCATCCATCTGGTTGCGCGCCACGGTGTGCTCCACCTGCGGGCGGACGCTGCGGCCCGAAGCGTAGAAGGTGGTTCCCCGCTGGGGGAAGAACTTGGGCTGGTTCTGCATGTCCTGGCGGCAGCCGGAGAAGAGCAGAAGCAGGGAGACCGACCCCAACAGGGAGGCCGCTCCGGCGCGGAGCCTCATCCGATCGCATGCATCTGGCATCGCGTATCTCACTAGTGCTGGACCTCCACGATCGAGACCGGAGAGCAGCTCTCCAACAGCTTCCGGGTCTCGATCCGATCGAACCTCGGATCGTTGGCTTCCAGACAAAGAAAGAACTTGTCCGTGGAGGCGCCATCGGCGAAGTTGGGCGCATTGAACAGCGGATGGTAAAGCTGCGGCAGCCCGTTCAGCGCGAGCATGCCGAAGCAGGTGGAGAGGCCGGCGAACAGGATGGTCCACTCATAGGCGGGAACCACGAAGGCCGGCCAGCTAAACAGGGGCATGGCGCGCAGGTTCAGCGGATATCCCCAGACGTTGATCCAGATCTCCAGCAGGGCTCCGGTGGTCAGGCCCATCAAGCCGCCCAGCAGGCAGATCAGAGGCACTCTGGTCTTGTGGAAGTGCAGCGCCTCCGCTGCCTCTTCCACAGGGTACGGGGTGTAACTCTCCATCCGGCGATACCCGGCGCCATAGGCCAGCTTGGTGGCCTGCACCAGTTCGCCGGGAGTGTTGAACTCGGCCAGCAGACCGTAGACTCCTTCACGCGGCGGCATCAGATCGCCTCCCGAACAACGGCTTTGGCATCTTCTCCACCTTTACCGATCTTGGCTTGGGGAAGCATGGTGCGCAGCTCCGACATGGGAATCATCGGGGCAAAGCGCGCAAACAGAAGGAAGAGCGTGCTGAACAGGCCCCAGGTTCCAATGAAGAGCATGTAATCCCACTTGGTGGCCCGGTAGGTGCCCCAACTGGACGGCAGGTAATCCCGGTACAGGCTGGTGACGACAATGACGAAGCGCTCAAACCACATGCCGATATTCACCACAAAAGACAGGAAGAACAGATAGGCGGCGTTGACCCGCAGCTTGCGGCTCCAAAGCGTCGTGAGCGGAATCGCCAGGTTGGTCAGAATCAGCACCCAGTAAGCCCACCCCATGGGACCGAACATGCGGTTCCACATCATGAAGTACTCCCAGTGGCTGGCCGAGTACCAGCTCATGAAGACCTCCATGCCGTAGCCGTAGCCCACGATGGAGCCGGTGGCCAGCATCACCTTGGCCATGTTGTCCAGGTGGCGCAGAGTGACCAGATCCTCCAGGTGATAAAACTTGCGGATCGGAATCGCCAGCGTCAGCACCATGGCAAAGCCGGAGTAGACCGCGCCGGCGACGAAATAAGGCGGAAAGATGGTGGTGTGCCAGCCCGCCATGGCCGCCACCGCAAAGTCAAAGCTGATGGTGGTGTGTACGGAGAGCACCAGAGGGGTGCTCAACCCGGCCAGCAGCAGCGAAGCCGACTCATACCGGATCCAGTGGCGCGTGGAGCCTCTCCAGCCCACCGCCAGCATGCCGTAGACGTACTTGGCCAAGGGACTCTTGGCCCGGTCGCGCAGGGTGCCGAAGTCCGGGATCATCCCCATGTACCAGAAGACGATCGAGATGGTGGCGTAGGTGGAGACCGCGAAGACGTCCCAGGCCAGCGGGCTGCGGAACTGCGGCCAGACGTTCATCGAGTTGGGATAGGGCAGCAGCCAGTAACCCAGCCAGGGACGCCCGACGTGAAGCAGCGGAAACATCGCCGCGCAGCAGACCGCGAAGATGGTCATCGCCTCCGCAAACCGATTGATGGAGTTGCGCCAGGTCTGCTTGAAGAGCAGCAGGATAGCCGAGATCAGCGTTCCCGCGTGGCCGATACCGATCCACCAGACGAAGTTGATGATGGCGAAGCCCCAGGCGCCGGGGATGGTGATGCCCCAGATGCCTACGCCCTTCAGCACCAGCCAGGTGACGGCGACCACCACGCCCATGGCTACCGTCGCCGAGAGGAAAAGCCCTCCCAGCCAGGACAGCGGCGTGTTGTCGGTGAGGACGATGCCGGCGACCTTCTGGGTGACGCTCTTGAACGTGTGCCCGGGAGCGATGACCGCGTACTCGCCGGTACGCGGGTCAATCATGGGATCGTCGATCTCCGGAATGGGTCCTTGGGTGGCCATGGTTATGCAAGCTCCGGGTTGGGGTTGATGACGCCTGCGGTGTAGGTGGTGCGAGGACGGTAGTTCAGATCCGCCAGCACCTGGTAGTCGCGTTCCGTGGCCTTGCGCTGGACCACCTTGGACGTGGGATCGTTCAGGTTGCCGAAGACCAGCGCGTCGGTGGGGCAAGCCTGCTGGCAGGCGGTGAGAATCTCTCCGTCGCGGATGGCGCGGTTGTTCTTGTCGGCCTCAATCTTGACCGCCTCGATGCGCTGCACGCAGTAGTTGCATTTTTCCATGATGCCGCGGGACCGAACGGTGACGTCCGGATTGCGCATGAACTTGAGGCTCTCGGTGTCATAGTCCGAGTACAGCAGGAAGTTGAACCGGCGCACCTTGTAAGGACAGTTGTTGGAGCAGTAGCGGGTGCCGACGCAGCGGTTGTAGACCATCATATTGAGGCCTTCGGGGGTGTGGATGGTGGCCCCCACCGGACAGACCTGTTCGCAGCCGGCGCTCTCGCACTGCTGGCAGTACATCGGCTGGAAGTACGCCGCGGGAGCATGCAGATCGCCTTCGAAGTAGGTATCGATGCGGATCCATTGCATGATGCGCCCGATCTTCACCTGTTCGCGTCCCACCACCGCAATGTTGTTCTCCGCGTAACAGCTCATGATGCACGCGTTGCAGCCTACACAGGAGTTGAGGTCCACGGCCATCGCCCACTTGTTCTGCAGCACCTTGGCGTTCAAGCCGACCACCTCGATGTGGTCGTAGCGCCAGTTGTCGGGCCAGAAACTTTCGTCGTGGGGAACGGCTTCTCCCTGAGGGTTATAGCCGACTTTGTCCACCAGGGTAAGATCGGAGTCTTTGGTGCCCAGGTGGGCGTAGTCCGGGTTTTTGAGCGCCTCCTCGTAGGTGGCGTAGCGGATGATGGAGCGTTCCAGAGCCTCATGGCCGGCCAGCGAGTACGTACCCTCGGTGTCCAGTTCGGTGCGCTGCAGGTCGCGCTGCGCGTAGCGGCCGCGATGCTCGATGTTGTGCACCTTGGTGACGCACAGGTCATACATGCCCTTGGATCGCTCCACGCTCAGGCCGGAGGCGGACAGCGGCTGACCCACGGTACGCAGGAGGTAGGCGTTGAAGCCGACGCCGGCGCCGACGCGGCCGCACTCCGCGCGCCGCCCCAGCCCCAGATGCACCGTGACCGCATGGTCAGGATGGCCGGGCGACATCAGCACCGGGGTGATGATGCTGCGTCCGCCGATGCTCAACTGGATCGCCTCGTTCTCCTCGATGCCCAACCGGGTCATCATATCCAGGTTCATGAGAGCGGCGTTGTCCCAACTGAGGCTGGTGACCTGCTTGGGCAGTTCCTGCAGCCAGCCATTGTTGCCATACCTTCCGTCGTA
>JAKART010000104.1 GCA_021819255.1 Acidobacteriota bacterium | reverse complement strand
GGGTGTACGGAAGCGGGCGTTCAGTGGCGTTTTCATTGAGGAAAACGCCCACAGGAGTCGTTCCCCTTGCTTACACCTTCAGGGAAAATGGTCTAGGCTCTTTGCCTTTTGCGGTGGGGGGGGGGGGGTCCTCCACAACGGGCTTCCTGTGGCGAATCCATTCCACCCCAGCAGACGAACCCGCTGGGGCCCGGGGGCCGAGGAAAGCGTCCGGAAGGTTGAGAGTAAGGGACACCGTGCAGAAAAAAGTCTCCATCGGGGGAAGATTTCTCTTCCTGCAACATTGTCCGCGTAGTCTTCTTGCATGCGCGTGAGCTTCGTGGTTCCTGCGTTCAACGAGGAGGCCTGCCTGCCGGCCTGTCTCGAGTCCATCCTGCAGCAGATCGATCCGGCCACCAGCGGCCTTGCTCCGGGAAGCTGCGAGATCATCGTGGTGAACAACGCCAGCACCGACCGCACGGGGGAGGTGGCGCGCAGCTTCCCTGGAGTGACGGTGGTGGAGGAGCCGCGCAAGGGTCTCACCTACGCCCGGCAGGCCGGCTTTGCCGCCAGTTCGGGAGAGCTGATCGCCAACGTCGATGCCGACTCCCGCCTGCCCCCGGGGTGGGTCGAAAAGGTGCTTTTGACCTTTGCCGTGGCAGAAGCGGCAGAGGCTGCGCAGGCCGGGACAGGTTCGGCCAGAGGCAGGGCCGTTCGTCCGCTGGCGGCCTTCTCCGGGCCGCTGGTCTACTACGATCTCTCGCCTCGCCAGCGCCGCCTGGTCCACGTGTTTTACATGACGGCCTGGGTCACCTATGCGATCAATCGGTACATCCTGCGCGTGGGATCGATGGTGCAGGGAGGCAACTTTGTGGTGAGCCGCAGTTCGCTTGAGGCCATCGGCGGCTTCAATCTGGCCATCAGCTTTTACGGAGAAGATACGGACATCGCGCGCCGCCTGAACCAGGTGGGTGAGGTCCGGTTCAGCTTTGATCTGAAGATGTGGTCCTCCGCGCGCCGCTTGAAGAGCGAAGGTATGCTGACCATGGCCGCGCGTTATTCGATCAACTACCTCTGGACCACCTTCTTCAAACGTCCCTTCACTGACGAATACGTCGATATCCGCGAGGGCCGGATTCTTTCCACCGCACGGCCCTCCACCTTCCGCAACGAGGGCTAGACCATTTTCCCTGAAGGTGTAAGCAAGGGGAACGACTCCTGTGGGCGTTTTCCTCAATGAAAACGCCACGGAACGCCCGCTTCCGTACACCCATCATCAGGGAAAATGGTCTAAGGCGAGGTTCTCCTGCCGGCGCGCAACGGTTCGCGTAGCGAGCGAGTCGTGGCTCCAGCCGACAGGCTTCCAAGGGACGGGCGCATCGACGCAAGCTCTGGAAGGGGCCATGCGAGGTGCTCAGCTTGCGCTTCGCCGCGAGCGCTCACACCCACTCCATGCCGGAGCCGAGCTCGTGTTCCGGGCGGTTGACGCCCTGAAAGGCCAGGCTAAGCGGAGCGGCGAGCCCGCGCACGCCGGCCAGCCGCACCAGTTGGATGGCGCACTGCAGCAGCCGCGGAGCGTGGCCTTTGGGCCACAGCTCGGCAAAGGAGCGCATCACGCCATTTTGATCGGGGTGGAAGGCGCGCTCATCCCAGCGTTGCCAGCCGGGCATGAACTCAGGGAAGTCGCTGACAGCGTTCAGGGTGGAGCGCAGGATCCGCTGCTCCCAGCGGTCCTGGTACTGAGGCATGAAGTGGACGTGGCTGACCCGGTCCACGCGGATCTCTTCGACGAACTCGGTGAAGCTGGCGGCGGAGGTGAGGTTGATGTTGGCGTTGGGCTCCAGGCCATGCCGGTCGCCGCCGGAGAGGACGAGGTGACCGGTCTCGCGGGCCAACCGGGCGGCGTCACGATTCTCCCGGACGTGGCGCAGGCCATTCAACTCGATGCCGTGGATGGTGCGGCCGGCCTGGCGAAGGAAGCGGCTCACCTCACAGAGGTGGGCGCGGCCGACCTTGTGCAAGTCCCACAGCGGGTGGTTGAAGACGATGAGCACCTGCGGGCTTTCGTGCAACTCGCGCAGCATGCTGAGCAGCCGCGCATCCATCGCGTCGGGGCTGTGATCCGCTCTGGCCGCAGCCTGAGCCTCAGCCGTGTAGCGCTGGAAGCGGGCCATCCACTCCAATCCGCTGCGGCTGGGAAGGTTATGAATACCCAGATGAAAGACCGTCTGGCCGAACGGCGCGGACCACTCCAGGCTGACAGGAATATGCCGCGAGGAAGGGATGGTGCGCAGCAACAAGGGCGCTTCGATGGAGTCGTGATCCGTGATGGACACCAGGGGGTTCAGCCCCAGGCGCTGCACCTGCCTGGACTCCACGTCATAAGCCATACGGGGCTGCAACGGCGGTCTCCAGTTGGCGCGGGAGTAGTCCAGCGCGATCCCGTAGCGCGCGCTGCTCCGGCGATAGAGCTCGAAGACCATCTTCAAGCCCGGCACGGCGGTCACCAGGGCATGAATGAATCCGAGCGTCTCCTCCGACACGCTGGTGTGGCTATGCAACGAGACGCCCGTGGTGAACTCCGCGGTTGCATGCGGCTGTTTCCATTGGCTGGTAACGATCGATTGCATCGGCAGGCCTCCTTGCGCAGTTTTGCTGACTGCCATCAGCATGCCGGCGGGATGCGAATGCACCATTACCGCTGCAACAATAGAGGCTGAATTCTGTCTTGGGGGATCCCCGAAGGATACTGGCTCCCCGAAGGATACTGGCTCCCCAAAGGATACTGGATCCCCGAAGGATACTGGCTTGAGGAGGAGGTGCGCGATGGGCGGCGCGCCTCCGGGTGGAAGTTTCTTGACGGCTGGATGACGTTGCAGGCGCTCCGGTCCCGGCGCTCGCAGGCTCGTTCTGCCCCGGGGCGACCGTGTGGATGCAGGAGAGGGTGGAGATGCCGGAAGAGTGGATCCGGGCAATGCATAGGATCCTTCTCGCGGAGGCGAGCCGGACGGTCAACCGGCCTGATACGGGGCCAGGTAGCGGCTTTCGAAGATCTCGCCGGGCAGCGGCTTGCTCAGGTAGAAGCCTTGCATCTCATTGCAGCCCAGCATCTTTAACAACCGGGCCTGTTCGGCTGTCTCGACTCCTTCGGCAACCACCTTGAGACTGAGCGAGTGCGCCAGATTGATGATGGTGGAGACCTGCGCCAGCCCTTCCCGAGCCTGGGTCAGATCGGCAACGAAGGTGCGGTCGATCTTGAGAGTGTCCAGGGGCAGCTTGGAGAGGTAGCTGAGCGAAGAGAAGCCGGTGCCAAAGTCATCGATGGCGATGCTGACGCCCATGTCGCGGATGGTTCGCAGGGTGGCGATGCTGTACTCCACATCCTCCATGATGAGGCCCTCGGTAATCTCCAGTTCGAGGCTGGCGGCGGCATCGACGTTGCTGCCCACGGCGCGCTCGATGTCGCTGATGAAGTTACGATTGCGAAGCTGCAAGGGAGAGACGTTTACCGCCAGGCGCACGGCGGGCAGACCGGCGCGGCGCCAGCGCAGATAATCGTCGATCGCCTTGCCCAGCGCCCAGCGTCCTACTTCATAGATCAGCCCGGTCTCCTCCAGCATGGGGGTAAAGCGGGCCGGAGGCACCAAACCGGTGCGCGGATCATTCCACCGAATCAGGGCCTCCGCTCCGGTGAGTTTGCCGGTCGCCAGGTTCATCTTGGGCTGATAGTGCAGCATGAACTCATGCTTGTCCAGCGCCTGCCGGAGTTGATTCTCCAGAACAAACTTTCCGGCCATCATCTCCGTCATCTTGGGCGTGTGGAACAGATAGCGGTTGCGGCTGGTCTTGGCCTGCTTCAGCGCCGCCTCGGCGTGTTTGAACAAGGTATCGGCGCTCGCTCCATCCTCTGGAAAGATGGAGATGCCCACCTTGGCGCTGATGCGGAAGGTTGCGGTTTTCACCCCGAACGGGTGGTCGCGTAGCGCCTTCATCCATCCCTCGACCAGCACCGCCACGTCATCCTCCTGCCGGATCTCGGGGATCACCACGGCAAAGTGGTCAGAGCCCAGCCGGGCCAGCAGGTTCACGTCGCCAGTCTCGCGGATCAGCCACTTGGCGACCTGGCGCAGGAGCCGGTCTCCAGCCAGTTGGCCCAGGCTGTCATTGA
Organism: Acidobacteriota bacterium; assembly: GCA_021819255.1. Taxonomy (GTDB): domain Bacteria; phylum Acidobacteriota; class Terriglobia; order Terriglobales; family Acidobacteriaceae; genus Granulicella. Next base: position 3,202 of record JAKART010000104.1, on the reverse strand, counting down.
TGTTCTTGAAGCGTTCCAGATCGATGAGAAATACCGCCAGCTTCTTTTCTCCGCTAATGGCTGCGCGCAGATGCTGCGCCACGCGATTCAGAAACAGGGTGCGGTTGGCCAGGCCGGTGAGGGGATCATAGTAGGCAAGGTAGTTCAGCTTGCGCTCTTTTTCGATGTGGTCAATGGCGAAGGAGAGGTTGGCGGCCAGTTCCACCAGTTGCCGCTCCTCTTCCGTATCGAACGCGCTGACCTCCGTGCTATACAACAACAGGGCCCCGATGGGGTTGCCCGACCGGTGCAACGGCAGGGCGGCTAGAGATCTCCAACCGAACTCCGCGCTATGCCGGCCCCAGGGGGCATCGGGCGGCTGGTGCTGAACGTTCGGGAGCCATACCGGCCGGTTCTCCCGGATGGCGGCGCCCGCCGGTCCCTCCATCAGCGGCGCCTCGTCTTCGATCTGGCGCAGATACTCCTCGCAGCGTTCGCCGTGGCCGGCTACTATCCGCAACTGCAATCCTTCGGGATTCATCACCCCAATCCAGGCCAGAGAGAACGCGCCGGCCTCGACAGCAATCCGGCAGGCGTCACGGAAGAGTTCATCCCGGTCATGGGCCCGCATCACCAGCGCCTGCATCCGGCTCTGCATGGTCAGAATCCGATTCAAGTGGCGAATCCTGATCTCGGTCGCCTTGCGCTCCGTGATGGCGCGCACCGAGGCCAGCGTATACATCGCTCCGGGCTCTCCATACGGATTCAGGCTGACCTCGACGGGGAACTCTGTTCCATCCGCGCGCAGAGCGGTCAACTCCATCCCAATCCCCATCTCGCGTACCCGTGGCGCGCCGAAGTACTCCTCAAGCTGCTTGGCGTGGGAGGCGCGATAACGCTCGGGCAGCAGATCCCCTATTTGTCTTCCCGTGAGCGCGCCTTCTTCATATCCAAACAGTTGGCACACACGCTCATTCCCCAACACGATGACTCCCTGCGTATTTACAAGGAGCATCGGATTCGGAACAAGAGACAGGAAGTGCGCGATTCCATCCATGTTTGAGCTTCCTGAAGAGCTTGTCTTCCCTCGCCGGCCAGTCGGGGAAGCCCGCTCCATCTCAGATCGTACCTTTGCCTGTTCTCCCATCAGGCATCGTCATCGAACCTCAACCTGACGCCACGGATCCAGGCAATTGCTCAACCAGACAGTTGGCTTTGGGCCCCTGCCACGGTTCTACATCGAGCGCCTGTGATCTTGGTTATATCAGAGGTGACAGTGTTGTCATTACCCTTTAGGCGCTCTCCTTCCGTGCTGGAATAAAGAAGATCATCGTTCAACGCATCGCTACGGGCCGGCGGAGGGTGGAGGCCGACTCGCTATGTCGTCTGGGAGCAGTCTGTTCTTTCCACAGGCGTCTGCTGCCGTCTCCGGGCGCCGGTCCCGGCGGAGCCTCGCCGGATTCCGGTTCGGGACGTGGGTTCCGGCTGGGGTGAGAAAAGAGGAAAGGGTTTCGGAGGTTTCCCGGCGGATTTAACTGGAGTGCTGTTCCTTCAGTTCGATCTCGGGCCTTCTGAAGTCCAGCACGGGGGCTTTCTCCGAGGCATACGCGGCGCGATTTCTTCCCGAGCGTTTGGCCCGGTACATCGCTTCATCGGATAGCCTGCGCAGCGAGGTAGCATCGTTGGCGTCATCAGGATAGATTGCCACGCCCACGCTGACGGTTACGCCTAAAGCTCCGAAGGCCAACTCTACGGGAGCTTCAAAGACTCGCATCAGACTGGCCGCGACCTTCTCCGCATCGGACGGTTTGCTCAGTCCGCTGACCACGGCGGTGAACTCCTCTCCTCCGGTGCGCGCGATGGTGTCCACCTTGCGAATCTTGCTCTTCAGCCGCGCAGCTACCTCCTTGAGGCATTCATCGCCCACCAGGTGACCGTAGGTGTCATTGATCAGCTTGAAGTGGTCCACGTCGATCGTGAGTACGGCAGCCCGGCGCTCCTCCACGCGGCAGGACTGCAGGCACTGTTCCAGCCTTTCCTCCAGCAGTTGCCGGTTGGGCAGCCCGGTTAAGGCATCGTGCTGGGCGCGGAAGGAGAGTTCGCGGTCCAGCTTCAGACGGTCCGTGATATTCCTGGCGATCACCAGGCGCGCCTTTTGCCCCAGATAGGCGATCTCCCGCTCGACTCGATTGACCCACAACACATTTCCGTTCTTGTGCCGATGCCGCTCCCGGACGCCACCTTCGGCGGCTCCGCCCAGCATATGTTCCATCTCTTCGGCTTCGACATCCGGCGGAACCTCCAGATCCTCGATGCGCAGCGCCTGGAACTCGGCCAGGGTGTAGCCGTACTGCTTCACCGCGGTCTCATTGGCAGTGAGGATCTGTCCTTTCGGGGTGTCACAGATCCACATGGGATGCGGATGGGTATCAAAGAGCAGACGGAAGTCCTCGTACAGATCGCGAAAGGTCTCCGCATCCCGCGCTTTGTCCTCGGCCGCGTCCTCCAGTACAAAAAGGATCATCGACCCACCAACAAAGTATTTGGGGAAGTTCCAGAACTCACCGAGCACATTCTGCAGCCAGGCTGGACTGGCCGGCAGCGCGCGCAACAGGTAGAAAGCCGCCCAGGCGACAAATCCGAAGGTGGTTGTCCACTGCAGGACGGACCGGCCGCTCTTTTGCTTCGTCCCCGCAAACAACACGGCTGCGGTGAGCAGGGCTTGCACCATCACCGCGTTGGCCAAGCCATCCGCCGGCGTCAGCAGCGCATAGATGGCCAGCCCTGATCCACAGACTGCGCTGACCGCAAAGGCCAGAATCATCTTGCGCAGGGGTCTCTGCCGTTGCAAACGGTAGATCACCGCCAACAGCACACACTCGCCCAAGAGCAAGGCAACGGCCAGCGCCACCGGCGGAACCGGTTGGAAGTCCTGGACGTCCACCATGGCCATCGCTGCCGGCGTCACCGCGAGCCCTGCAAGCAGGGCTCGCCGAACCCCGTAGTCCTTGGCGATGGCGGAGAGGACAAACGCGGTGGCGCCCAGCATCGTGAAGTCAATACAGAGGGCGTCCTCCAGCCGCGGCAGCGGCGCATGGGCCTCGCCGATGGCCCACAGGAAGTACCCCACCAGAATGAAGATCCAGCCGGCGAACCAGAACCGGAAGTCGGCTTGCGGGCGTCGCCACTGCTGCAGTCCAAAGAACAGGAACAGCATTGTCAA
>JAKART010000103.1 GCA_021819255.1 Acidobacteriota bacterium | reverse complement strand
GGAACTCTGGTGCGGCTGGTACAGGGCAGCAAGGTGGTCGCCATGGATTATGCCGACTCGCAGGGGGCCTTCGAGATTCGCTATGCGGAGGCCGGCAGGTTTGAGCTGGTCAGTTCCGCCGCTGGATTTCTACCCGCAGTTGGTATCCAGATATACGGCGGCAGTACCGACGTGTTGGAGCGGGACGTGGTGTTATCGGCAACCACTGTGAAGCAGGATGTGACGGTGAGCGCCACCGGGATTCCGACGCCGCTGCCCCAACTCACCTCTCCGGTGACCGTCATTCCGCCGGATGCCTTTTCCATGCAACCCGACCTGATCGACGCGATGAGGCAGGAGCCGGGCGTGTTTATGGTGCAGACCGGGCAGATGGGTGGCGTGACGAGTCTGTTTCTGCGTGGTGGCAGCTCAACGGCAAACCTGGTGATGATGGATGGATCGCCGGCCGATGACATCGGTGGAACGTTTGACTTTGGAACGGTGAGTTCGGCGTCGGTAAACAGCCTGACGGTGGTGCGCGGGCCGGATTCGGCGATGTACGGAACGGATGCGGGAGCCGGAGTGGTCACCATCAACACGCCCAAGGGGACGACGGCCGAACCGCTTCTGGACTATGAGGGCGACGCCGGCAATCTGTGGACCTACCGCAACCAGGTTTCTCTGGGCGGGACGATCCAGGGACTGGATTATTACACGGCATTCTCACGGTTGGATACCTCGAACGCGCTGCCCCAGGATGAGTACCACAACGAGACGGACGCAGCCAACATTGGCTACAACTTCAAGGGCAACACCCAGCTCCGCTTCACCCTGCACAATACCGATGCGGTGCAGGGAGTGCCCGGGGCCTGGGATTTTCAGGGGGTTGCGCAAAGCAACCGGCAGGCCGACCAGGATCTGTTCGCCAACATGACGGTGGAGAACTGGTACAAGGGCAAGTGGCACAACCTGGTGCGCTATGACATCGCCCGCAAGCGGGAACAGGAAAAAGAGTTCGCTGCCGGTGGGACATTCCTGGCGAACGATCCGGGCGCTTACGGTCCAGGCATCGCCGGGCCCGGGAACGTGGGCAATGTGGTCACCATTCGAGGAGCGAACGGATATACGGCGACCGGGCAGGTGCAGCTCTATACCGGCAATAACTACGACCAGGATAGCAATCTCGATGAGCTGTACTACCAGACGGACTACAGCGTTTCACCCCATCTGATCTGGCTCTTCGGCTTTCGTTATGACAATGAGCGAGGTTCCTTCAACGACTACGATCCCAGCTTTGACTACACGGAACACGAGTCTCTCCAGCGGCCAAACTACGAGTACAACCTGCAGTTTCAGGGAGAGTTCTGGCATCGCCTGTTTTACTCCGCGGGCGGAGCGGTGGAGAAGAACCACCTGTTTGGCATCGCCGGCACGCCTCGGATCGGCCTGACCTATGTGCCGGTGCGGCCCGCGCAGAGCTTGTTTCGTGGAACGCGGCTGCGGGCCAACCTGGCGACCGGGGTGCAGGAGCCAACGCTGGCGGTCCAGTTCGAGAGTCTGTACACGCAACTGCTGGAGGCGGGCGATACGACCGATATTGCGCGATACCACATCGGGCCGCAGGGGGCCGAGGACTCCCGTACGTACGATGTAGGCGTGGACCAGAATATCTTTGGCGAAAAGCTGGTTCTGAAGGTCGGCTATTACCACAACATGTTCAACAATCAGTTGGAGGGGGTGGATGCGCAGGCTCTGGACCAGTACTTTGGCTTGAATCTCAATCCAAACATCGGGATCTATGAGGCCTATGTGAACTCCCTGGCGTACAGTGCCCAGGGATTGGAGGCGGCGCTGGTCTGGCAGCCGCAGCCTCACTTCCTCTTCCGAGCGGGTTATACCTATCTGGACGCGCGCGTTCTGCAGTCGTTCTCCTCTGATGCCGTAGCGGCCCTGCAGGGAACGCCGACCGAGAATCCGAACATCCCGGGAATCGCGATCGGCGCTTTGAGCCCTCTGGTAGGAGCCCGGCCCTTCCGCCGAGCTCCCAACTTCGGCTACTTCAACGCGGAGTACATACACCGCTCCCTGACAGCTTCCATGGATGGAGCTGTGGCCAGCCGCAGTGACGACTCCACGTTTCTGGAGAATGAAGATCTGAATGGGGGCAATACGCTGCTGTTGCCGAACCGGAATCTGGACTTTGGGTACACCAAGCTGGATATGAATGTGAACTTCGCGCTGAAGCATGGGTTCTATTACTTCGTTCAGTTCGACAATCTGCTCAACGACCAGCATATCGGTCCGATCGGTTACCCGGCCTTGCCGCTCACCTTCCGCAGCGGACTGGAGCTTCGGCTCGGCGGGAAACGGTAGGCCCCGAGGGAAGGGGTCTTCGAGGGGAGGATCCGGTTTTGCCGGGAGCCCTGCCCAGGCTGCCTGCAAAACCGGAAAGTTCTGAGCATGCTCACCTCAAGGCATCTTTCTGCATCTCATTGTCTGGATGCGGGTTAAGGCCATATTCCTGAGCTTGGAGGGCGCCGGCTTGGTGGCGCGGCGCGGTCCCTGCCGGGAGGCTTCCGGGTACGCCGCCTCGGAAGATTCCTTGCCGGGAGCGCGGCTTGGATCCGGTGCTTGGATCCGGTGCTCGGATCCGGTGCCTGGATCCGGTAGGGATGGCGTACTATCTCCTCGGGGACCGGGGTGCCATCCGGAGTCGGAGAAGACCGTCTAACTGTATGGAGGAAGAGGAAATGTCCAGGAATCGCTTTAGGAGAGTGTTACCCGTTCTGCTGGCCGGGGTTGCGGCTGTGGCTCCGTCCGTGTTCGCCCAGGGAATTCCCAACGAAGCCCTGCTTCCCACCACGGCCACCATTACGGTGGAAACCAAGACTCTGAGGCCGTTGGATCCAAGCAAGCTGAAGCTCCAGGTGGGGCGCGATGTCATCCCCATCCGCTCTGTCACGCCCATTCCCCCGCCGACCACGCAACTGGCCATTCTGATCGATGACGGGCTGCGGGGTTCATTCGACAATCAACTCAACGACCTGGCGCAGTTCATCATGGACCTGCCGCCGGGCGTCCAGGTGTTGCTGGGGTACATGCGCAACGGCATTGTGCTGGGCATGCATTCCTTCGCCGCGGATCACAAGGCCGTGGCGAAGCAGATACGTATTCCGATCGAGATTGCGGGTGTGGATGCCAGTCCGTACTTCACTCTGTCCCAGTTTGTGAAGCAATGGCCATCGAATTTGCCGGGTCCGAGGTTCGTCTTGATGATCACCAACGGCATTGACCCGTACAACGGCTCCTACTCGATCATGAATCAGGATAGCCCCTATGTACAGACGGCGCAGGAAGACGCCGAGCGGGCCGGGGTGGCCGTGTACTCGATCTACTGGGGACAGGACTGGCCACACCGGGCTCGGGGTAGTTTGAGCGGTCAGAGCTATCTGGCCCAGGTTGGCGAGGCCACGGGAGCCGAGTCCTACAACATCGGAACCATTACCCCGCCCGATCTGACTCCTTACCTGAAGGACTTCAAGCAGGCGGTGGGGAACAGCTATCTGGTGCAGTTCGATTTGCCGGCGACCAAACTCAAGGCAGACACGCTGGTTCACATCAAGCTGACGACCAGTCAAAAGGGCATCAAGCTTCATGTACCGCAAAATGTGCATCCCGGCGTGAATTTAGACTAGGCCGGATGCCTCTGCCGGGCCGGTTGTCGCTCTGAATTCTCGTTCGCGAACAAGTTGCGGCTGTTCCATGTTCAGTCCGGCTCCGGCGCCGTTTCCTGCAAAGAAACGGCGCCGTGGCATTTCGGTGGGCGCACATGAAAAGGCTGATCGAGCCAAACTTCATTTTTTGTCTGTAAATTTGCAAGGTGAGCTGGGAGGCGGGTGATTCCTCGGTCCGGAGCCTGTACCATGGAGCAGGAACGAGGTGTATGAACGAGGGTCGTTGGGTTCTCTTGATTGCGAGTGAGGTGGGCGGGACCGACTCCGTCTCGGACCGGGCGATGGAACGTCTGGTGGAGGCCATCGCCGCAGAGGGCTATGAGGTGGTAAGGACTTCGACGCCGGAGGACGGCTTGTCGTTGGTCACTTCAGACCCATCGCACAGCGCGATCCTGCTGGACTGGGATTTGGAGGGGGAGAACCAGTTCGATGAGCGTGCCGCGTTGAAGATCCTGCGCGCGGTTCGCCGCCGGAACAAGAAGATCCCGATCTTTCTGATTGCGGACCGCACCCTGGTGAGCGAGCTGCCTCTGGAGGTGGTCAAGCAGGTCCATGAGTACATTCACCTCTTCGGGGACACGCCGGCGTTCATCGCCAACCGTGTGGACTTTGCCGTGGAGCGTTATCACGAGCAACTGTTGCCGCCCTACTTCCGTGAACTGAAGAAGTACACCGACCAGGGAGCTTACTCCTGGGACGCTCCCGGACATATGGGTGGAGTGGCCTATCTCAAGCATCCGGTGGGAATGGAGTTTCACAAGTTCTTCGGCGAAAACATCATGCGCTCGGACCTTGGAATCTCCACCTCGCCGCTGGGGTCGTGGCTGGACCACCTTGGCCCTCCGGGTGAGAGTGAACGCAACGCGGCGCGCATCTTCGGCGCCGACTGGACCTTTTATGTGCTGGGGGGATCTTCCGCGTCCAACCAGATTGTCGGTCACGGCGTGATTGCGCAGGATGACATGGTGCTGGCCGATGCAAACTGTCACAAGTCGATCTCTCACTCGCTGACGGTTACCGGGGCCCGGCCGGTGTACTTCAAACCGACGCGCAATGGCTACGGGATGATTGGGCTGGTGCCCATCAAGCGCTTCAGCCCGGAGAACGTGCAGGCGCTGATTGACCGCAGCCCCTTCACGGCCGGCGCGCGCTCCAGGACGCCGACCTACGCCGTAGTGACCAACTCCACCTACGACGGGCTCTGCTACAACGTTGACCGGGTGGTAGAGGAGCTCTCCAAGAGCGTTCCGCGGGTACACTTCGATGAGGCGTGGTATGCCTATGCGAAGTTTCACGAGATCTATCGAGGACGTTATGCCATGGGCGTGCGGGACGAGATGCCGGACCGTCCGGTGATCTTCTCCACCCAGTCCACGCACAAGATGCTGGCCGCCTTCTCCATGGCATCCATGGTGCATGTCAAGCTGAGCCCGCGGGCGCCGCTGGACTACGACCAGTTCAATGAAGCGTTCATGATGCACGGCAGCACCTCGCCCTTCTATCCTTTGATTGCGTCCATCGATGTGGCCGCGGCGATGATGGATGATCCTGCCGGCCCAACGTTGATGAGCGAGACGCTGCAGGACGCCATCAGCTTTCGCAAGGCGATGTCGTCGATTGCGCACCGGCTGCGCAAAGCCGAGCAGGGATGGTTCTTCCGTCTCTACCAGCCGGAGTACGTCTTTGATCCGCTGGACGGCAAGACGTATCTGTTGGAGGAGGCGGCTGATGGTCTGCTGACCAACCGCTCCAGCGCCTGGACGCTGAAGCCGGGCGAGGAGTGGCATGGCTACCAGGATGAGGACATCGCTGACGACTACTGCATGCTGGACCCCACGAAGGTGACGATTCTTTCCCCGGGCGTGAACGCCCAGGGCGTCTTTGCCGACTGGGGGATTCCCGCCGCCATTCTCACCGAGTTTCTGGATGGCCGCCGGGTGGAGATTGCGCGGACGGGGGATTATACCGTCCTGGTTTTGTTCTCCGTGGGCACCAGCAAAGGCAAGTGGGGAGCGCTGCTGGAGAATCTCTTCGAGTTCAAACGGCTGTATGACAGCGAAGCGCCGCTGGAAGAGGCGCTGCCGGAGTTGGTGATGAAATATCCGGCTCGCTACCGCAATGTGACGCTGAAAGAGCTGAGCGACGAGATGCACTCCGTGATGAAGCAACTGCGGCTGCCGGCGCTGGTGAATGCGGCCGCCGACGAGGACTTTGATCCGGTGCTGACGCCGGCACAGACCTATCAGAAGCTGTTGCGCGGAGAGACCGAGAAGGTGCGTTTTAGCGAGATGGCCGGTCGGATCGCCGCCGTGATGCTGGTCCCGTACCCACCGGGAATCCCCATGTCGATGCCGGGGGAGCGGCTGGGAAACGCCGAGAGTCCGGTGATCAAGCTGATCCTGGCCATGGAGGAGTTCGGCAAGCGCTTCCCGGGCTTTGAGCGCGAGACGCACGGCGTTGAGGTGGATGAGAACGGAGATTACTGGATGCGAGCCGTCATCGAGACCGGAGCCGTGCGGAAGAACGGCCGCAAGCAGAAGGGGCCGAGTTCGGCGCCGCCAGTGAAGCGGCGCAAGAAGAGCCTGCCGGGTGATGATGGACCTCCGGGTCCGGGCACGCCGATTCGGATCTCGCCGGAACGATAAGAGCGGAGGCGGTGGTCGAGGGGTCGCCTCCATGTTCGAAGGGTGACTTTCCCTCCCAGCCGGACCCGGGAGCCATTCGAGAAGAGATTCATGTCCGCTGCAAGGAAGAGGGTGGATGGAGATCGATCTTGCGACCGTGGAGGCTCCCGGAGAGGCTGTCCGGGCGCAGGTGTGCGTGATTGGAGCTGGGATCGCTGGTCTGGCGCTGGCGCGAAGGCTGGCCCTGGGCGGAGCGGATGTCGTCGTGTTGGAGGCTGGCGGGCGCTGTCTGGAGGCGGATGGGCAGGAGATCTTTGCCTCGGCGGAGCTGAGAGGGAAGGCCAATCTGGGCACGACCGAGGGGCGCTTTCGGGTCTTTGGAGGCTCGTCCCTGCGCTGGGGAGGTCAGGTGCTCGCGTTGGGGGGTGGGGCGGCCTGGCCGGTGCGGCCTGAAGAGATGGCTCCCTTTGTTGAGGAAGCGGAGAGGCTTCTTGAGGTGGGAAAGCTTCCCTTTGACGCGGCCGGCTTCTTTGCGGCCATCGGGGCTCCCGTGCCGCCGCTGCTGCCAGAGCTGAGCGGGGTGGATGCAAGAGTCTCCAAGTGGATGGCGTATCCGCGCAGAAACCTGGCGGCCTCGCTGGGAAGGGAGTTGCTTGGCCGCGCCCGGGTGTATCTGCACGCCCAGGTGGTGGAGTTGCAGTTGGGTTTGGAGAGTCGCTGCGCTGAAGGGGCAAGCAGCCCGGCGTATCACCCCGGCCGCGTCGCATCCGTGGTGGTGAAGACTCCGGCTGGCGCGCTGGCGCGCTTTCAGGCTCAGGAGGTGGTTCTGGCGGCGGGAACCGTCGAGACGGTACGGCTTTTGCTGGCCTCACGCTCGGTGGCGGAGGCGGGTGTCGGCAACGCGCAGGATCAAGTAGGGCGAAACTTTCACGATCATCTGACCTTGCCGGCAGCCACGCTGACCGGAGAGGCGCGGGAGCGGGTAGCCGGCGAGTTGCGACCGTGGGTCTTCTTTGC
>JAKART010000102.1 GCA_021819255.1 Acidobacteriota bacterium | reverse complement strand
TCCCGCCCACCGATCCGGTCTCGATGATCGAGTTGATGTTCGCAAGCCCAAAACTGTAGCCAAGAAGGGCAATTACCAGCGTTGCCAACGCCGTCCCAGAGATCGAACCTTCCCCGCCGAATATCGCCGTGCCGCCCAGTACGGCAATAGTGATCGCTTCTATATTCGCGGTCGCTCCGGCATCAGGCCGAGCAGTCAACAGCCGGGACGTGCCGATAACCCCTGCTACACCACTCAGCAGGCCCGCTGCTACATACGCCCAGAAGCGGACACCTCTCACGTTGATGCCGGCCAACCGGGCAGCAACTTCGTTGGTCCCACACAATCGAAGCCGATAACCATAGGCGGCACGGGTGGATGCATACCACAAAAACACCGCCACCGGAATGTAGATTACCAAGAGCTGAAACGGAACTCCCGCGATCGACGACTGACCAATCACGCCGAACGTCGGAGGAAAGCCCGAAATATTTACGCCATTAGCGACGACAAGCGCCAACCCGTCATATGCAAAGAGTGTTGCCAGGGTCACTAGAATGGCAGGAATCCCAAGCACGCAAATGAAGAATCCATTTGTGGCACCAAGGATGCTCCCCATCACCAACGCCCCGACGCTCGCAGTCCATACTCCATAATGAGCCTGAAACATTGCACCCAGCACGGTCTGCGAAAGCGCGTACATGGCCCCAACCGACAGATCGATTCCGCCACCGCCACCCAGGATGACCAAGGTCTCTCCAAAGGCCATCAGCCCGACTTCGACGCCAAATACGCTCATGCCTGCCAGGTTGGACGGCTGCAGCACCTCCGGAGTCAAAATGGAGCTGCCCACCACGACGGCCAGCAGAATCGCAACTAATACGCCATACCGAGACGCCATCTCCCAATAAGTTTGCCTCGATGAGGCGTAGGGAAACCTGATACCCCGCATCATCGCTGGCTCTTCTTGGCCAATCCAACCGAAACCGCAACCAAAATTATCCCCCCCAACACGACGCCCTGCCAAAACGGTTGGACACGGTAAAGGACTACAGCATCCTGAACAAGTTCGACCAACACTGCGCCCAACACGCTCCCCATGACACTGCCCGTGCCCCCAAGGATGCTCGTACCTCCGACAACTACCGCAGCAATAACGCTCAGTTCGAAGCCACTTCCGGTATTGGCTTGAACAAGCGTGCTCTGACCAAGGGTCATCATTGCGGCGATAGCCGTTAGCACACCAAGGGAGCAGTAGGCGAACATGATTGCCCGCTGAACGGGCAATCCAGAGACTCTAGCAGCCTCATTGTTGCTGCCTATAGCATATATCACTCTGCCGATATGCCGCTTGCGTGAAATGTAACTGAACAGCAATACGACGGCAATTGCAAACACAAACGAATACGGTAGAAATCCGAGTCCGTCCAAGACGGTCAACGACGTGAGCGATAGGGGGATACTAGAAATCCAGTTCCCTCCGAGCAATGCAAACACCATGGAACGCCAAATTGACAGCATTCCTAGCGTAACGATGATGGGCGGTAGTCGCAGTTTCGTGATGAGAGTCCCGTTGACAACTCCGCCAAGCCCCCCTACCACGGCCGCCACACCCAACACCACGATTACTGGCACGTTGTGTTCGAATAGCATCCCTGCCACAACCGCCACTAGACCGAGTAACGACCCAATTGAGACATCGATACCGGCGCTGGCAATGACAAGGGTCATGCCTGCGCCAGGGAGCGCGATAGTTGCGATATCGACTAGCAGTGCCCTCAAATTCGTTACTCTCAGAAAAGCACCGGCCGTGGTCATTGACAAGACGACTATGCCTAGCACTTCAAATAGGGCGAGGCTCCATTCATACCCCATGCTCATACTGATGCGGCGGGCATTTTGCGCGCGACCCGCCTCGGCGGCAACCGCCGTCACGGGTTTACTTCCTTTTGATTTTCCATTCCTGGCCAGCCTGTGGATTCTGATACGGGGTACTGGTCGGAATCGAGGCCTTGGTCGCCATCTGCGACTTGGCCCTCCCCGACTGTTCCAACCGCGTGTCCGACTAACTCCTCTGGCGCCACCTCGGAAGGCCGAGCTATCTCCTTGACCACTTTGCCATCTCGCAAGACCACTATTCGGTCCGAGACTGCCAGGATCTCGGGTAGGTCTGAAGAAATGACCACTACCGCCGTTCCGGCTCGGGCAATTTCCCTGATGAGCCGGTGGAACTCGTCCTTGGTTCCGACATCGACACCTCGCGTGGGCTCGTCCACGATCAGGGCCTTGGGTTGCTCTGCAAGCCAACGCGCCAGCATCACCTTCTGCTGTCCTCCTCCAGACAATGACGTGATCGGGTCACTCAGGTCTCGAAGCTTTATCGTGAACGAGTCCTGGAAGCGCTTTGCAACCTCGAAGAGCGCGCTCCGGCGCACCTGATGGAACCGGCCTATCAGTCGGCGCAAGATGACTGCTGTCGCATTGACCGCGATCGACTGGCTGGCAAAGATCCCCTGCGACTTGCGATCCTCGGGCACGTAACCGATTCCGAGTTCGATGGCGCCTCGCGGCGATGACGGCGAGACCTCATTGCCTTGCAACAAAATTGTTCCCGAGGTTGGCGGCATCGCACCGAACACTCCCAGCGCCATCTCGGTGCGACCGGACCCGACCTGTCCATAGAAGCCAAGAACCTCACCGGAACGCACTTTCCAGCTGATGTCTCGGTATATCGGCTCGAGAGTGAGACCGCGGACCTCGAAAACGACCTCGTTGTTCGTCAACTCTGCGGCTGTGGTGACATGTTTGACGAACGTTCGGCTCCGTACCCCGGAAATGAGATGAAGCAACTCTCCGATGTCGATGGCACCCGCCTGCATTTTCCCCACGACCGCGCCGTCGGTCAGAACAGTTACGGCATCCACCAGTCCCTCCAGCTCCTCCAGCCTGTGGGAGATGTAGACGATTGCTCTATCGGAATCCCGCAACCGGCGCATGATTTCGAACAGGTGCTCGCTCTCGGTTGCTGACAGAATGGAGGTTGGCTCATCCAGTATCAGGAGCTTTGCGTCTCGAATCAGGGCCTCAGCAATGAGAGCCAGCTGTTGATGTCCCAGCCTTAGATCCCTCATCCGAGCGGACAGCACGGAGGAGGGGAGCCCGAGTTCATCCAGCACCGGCTCCGCTCGTCGCCTCATGGCCCTGCTGTCGAGCGAGCCAAACCGATTCCGCATCGGGGCTCCCATGAACAGGTTTTCCAAGACGGTCATCTCCGGATAGACCATCGGCTCCTGGTGGACGGCGGCGAATCCAAGCGACCGGGCTGCGGCTGGGCTTTCGACCTCGACAGCCTCACCGTCGACGAGCATCGTCCCCTGATCAGGCCGAAGTACTCCCATGATCGTCTTGATCAGGGTGGATTTTCCCGCTCCGTTCTCACCTGCGATGCAATGAATCTGCCCTGCAGATACCTGAAAGTCCACGTCCCTCAGCGCTTTGACGCCCCCGAAGGACTTGCTAATACCCTGCAGACTTAGGAAGGGGGCGCCTTCCGGCGCTCCCTTCCCTCCAAGGCCGTCACTCATAACACTGCCCTTGGTTCCACTAGCGGAGGTCAAAAGTTCAGGTTGACGTTCGACTTATCGATGATCAGCGGAGGCCCCAGGAGCAACATGTGCCTCGCTGCATCGTAGGTAATCTTCTGTGGAAGCCCCGGCACCGTGTTGGTCGCCGAGAACGGGTGGTGCTCCAGCACCTGCAAGACACCCCAGTAGGTCAGGTAGCCCAGATCAGTGGGGTTCCAGAGCACCACTTTCTTTACCAGTCCACTCTGGATCTCAGGCCGGATTGAGTTTGGGTCTGTTTCACCGGTAACGGCGATCTGGCCCTTCTTTCCAGCCTGCAGCACGGCTTGGGCCAGCCCGGGGACGTTCGTCGACGCAACGCCAATCATCCCTTTGAGGTTCGGATACGCGGCAATCAGCCTGCTCCCTACCTGGACCGAACCAGAGACGCTCTCACCCGCATACTGGACAGGCAACACGTGTAGGTTGGGGTACTTCTTGAGACGCTGCTGCATATAGCTAATCCAGGTATTCAAGTTCGTCGCCGTAGACCCTGCAGAAACAATTGCAACGTCGCCACTTCCATGAATTTCACTGGCCAAAATATCTGCAGCTGCATAACCAATTGCTTTTGACCTGGCCTGCTCTACCCAGAGCTTGCTATTTGAACAGCTTACATTGGAGTCAGATGCATAGAACATCACATTGGCAGATGCAGCTTTGGTGACGAGCGGACATAACGCCGTAGGGCTATTAGCCGATACACCTACTGCGCTCACATGCTGAGCAATCAGCGTCTTCACAACCTCCGCCTGACCCGACACCGACGCGGTCGTTGGGCCTTCATATATCACCTGGCCACCAAAGCGCTTCGCCGCTGATTTCATCCCTTGGTCCATCGCGGTGAAGTACGGGATGCCGACCAGCTTCGGCACGAATGCAACCTTATATCCCGAGGTAGCGCCTGAGCTGGGAGAGCTAGTGCTGCTTGAGTTCGAAGCCCCCGTCCCACTGCTTCCACATGCCGCAGCAGTCAGGGCCAGCGTAAAGGCGGCTCCCAAGCCGCTGGCCTTTTTAGCAAGTTTCATTTCACCAATGCTCCTTTAGTTCATCACGCTTTTGCGCTAATGTTGCCCAGCACTCAGACGCTCAGACATATATGCGTGCGCCTTCCGTGCCAAGTCATCCCCGTCGGTCCATAGGTTTCTCCATATGGCGAGCCTGTTGGATAAATCCGGTGACAATACTGCCCGTGAAAATGACTCGAAGGTTATTTTTCCTTCGTAGTTTGCGCCATGGAGAGCTGTAAACAGACCATCCAGATCTACGGAACCAGTCCCAAGATACCCTCTATGCGACTCACCAATATGGACATAGCCGAGATGTTTGCCGCAGTCGCTCACCGCCTGTGCAAACGATATCTCCTCTAGATTGGCATGATAACTATCTAGATGTACAACTATGTTCTGAAGACCAACCTCCTCTATCACTTCGACAGCTTGCCTACACGTATTGATAATGTTCGACTCATACCGATTGACTGCTTCCAACCCAAGGACCACCCCCCTGTCTGCCGCTTGCATGGCCAGCCTGCGCAGGCAGGACACCATGGCATCCCGGCCAGCGGCTTCAGGAGGCCTGTCATACTTCCCAAGCGCGCTGTAGATGACGCCGCCGAGGAATGAGCCACCCAGACCAGCCGCCACCTCGATTGCCGATCGGAGCCGAGCTTCCCCCCGACTGACTATTGCCGAATCCGTGCTCGAGATGTCAGCATCGAAATCAAGCCCCAACGAGCACACACCAACCAACCCGTGATCTTGGAGAATGAGGCGAAGCTCGTCGGGATTGACGGCCTCTGTCTCGAAAACGGGTAGTTCCAGTACGTCGAAGCCACAGCCAGCGGCGCGCCGCGCAGCTATCTCGCAACTCTCTGGCTTGAGATCACCAACAAAGACAGCGGCGTGGATCCCAAGTGGATTGATCGTCTTCATCGGAGAAACGCCTGGGGAAGCCCACCGTCTACGGGAACCAAAAGGCCGGTCGTAGCCGGGAGAGAATTGCCCACCAAAACAAGCACCGCTGCCGCGACGTGTTCGGGAAGGACCTCTCTTTTCAGCACGGTTCGCCCGGCGTAGTACTGGCCGAGGTCTTCCTCGGCGACTCCATACGCTGCCGCCCTCTCGGCCCCCCAACCTCCGGCAAATATGCCCGAGCCGCGGACGACACCATCAGGATTAACTCCATTTACCCTCACTTTGTACTCGCCCAGTTCCGCTGCGAGGAGCCGTACTTGATGAGCCTGCGCCGCTTTGGCCGAAGAATAGGCCACGTTTTTGGGTCCAGCGACGACCGCATTCTTACTGACGATGTAGACAATGTCTCCACCTAATTCCTGCTCGCGGAACAAGCGTGCTGCTTCACGGGATACAAGGAATGCACCTTTAGCCATGACGTCGAACTGAAGATCCCATACTTCAGAGGATGTATCTAACAGCGGTGCAGCACGAGACAGCCCAGCATTGTTTACTACGATGTCAAGGCCTCCAAATGCCATGCAACCTGCATCTATTAAGGCTCGAATCGACTCTTCACTTCTTACGTCAGCTTGGGTTGCTACGCATGAGTCTGGACCTCCAAGCTGTTTGGCCAACTCTTTCGCACCTTCGGTATTGAGATCGCCAATGACCACGCAAGCGCCTTCTTTGGACAGCGCCTCGCAGGTAGCGCGCCCGATTCCGGAAGCGCCTCCGGTAACGAGTGCAATCTTTCCCGTAAGGGGTTTTGCCTTTGGTTGTAGTTTTAGTTTTCGTTCTTCTAGCTCCCAGTACTCAACGCGAAACTTTTCATGTTCGGAGACCGGTGCATAGGTGGAGATCGCTTCGGCGCCACGCATTGCGTTGATGGCGTTCACATAGAACTCGCCTGCAATCCGAGCCGTTTTTTTATCTTTGCCAAAGGAATACATGCCGATCCCGGGAACCAGAACTATGGCGGGATCAGCCCCACGCATTGCCGGAGACTCCGGCGATGCATAGCGCTTGTAGTATTCCTCGTATTCCACTCGATACTGCCGGTGCAGCTCCCGACTTCGAGCCGCTACCTCCTCCAAGGGTACTCCAGGAGCCGTATCAAGCATCAGGGGTCTGATCTTTGTGCGTAGGAAATGATCAGGGCATGAGGTTCCCAGTGGAACAAGGCGATCTGTCGCCTCCCGGGCCAGGAAATCGAGAATTATGTCGTCATCCCGGAAATGGCCAATCACCTGAGAATCGGTCGATGCCAGACCTCGAAGCAGGGGTGCAAGCCTGGCGGCCCGGGCGCGCCTTTCTGCGTCGGCCAACGGTCCTCGGTCCGAACGCAGCCGTCCGAATGGCTCCACTCGCCCGTTACGGGCGATGAACTCCGAAGCTTGGGAAATGAGGCGCAACGACCTCTCTTCGCATTCTTCGCTTGTCGCTCCCCAGGCGGTTAGGCCATGCCCGCCCAGCACTACACCCTCGCTGTCGGGATTTGAGTCCACAATCTGAGCGATGAGCTGTCCGAGGGCCCAACCCGGCCGGATCCAAGGGACCCAGCTGACTCGCCCACCGAAGCACTCTTGGACCAGCCGCTCTCCATCAGCAGCTGCAGCGAAGGCAATAACACTGTCCGGGTGCAGGTGGTCTACATGCGATGCTGCCACCAGGCCGTGCATCGGAGTATCAATTGATGGCGCCGCCCCGCCATGGCCGAAGGCGCAGAATGGCATCAGGCCCACCATCTCGTCGTCATGGTCCGGACCCAGGTAAGCCGCATCAAGCCTTACAAGGCGCTCCCGCTCCAGGATCGCAAGGCCGTCGAATTGAGATCGGGAA
>JAKART010000101.1 GCA_021819255.1 Acidobacteriota bacterium | reverse complement strand
TCCGATCTCACGCTGCTGAAGACGATCACCTGCGAGGTCTATCCGCTGGTGAATCCGGCGACTCAGGTTCGCATCATGGGCAGAGAGCGCTGGGATCTGACACAACTGAAGCGCCGTATGGGCGTGGTGGCATCCGACATCCCGGGAGGAAGTACTCTGGCCATTACCGGGAGGGAGGCAGTGTTGACCGGTTTCTTCTCGAGTTCGAGAATATGGCCGAATTTGACCGTAACTGCGCAGATGCGGGAGCGTGCGGAAGAGATCCTCCAGTTGGTGCATGCTGAAGATCTGGCAGCGGCCCCGGTGGGAGAGATGTCAGCCGGGCAGCAGCGGCGGGTGATGATTGGGCGCGCCCTGGCAGGAACTTCTCTGGATGCGGAACAGGGCAGTGTTCAGATGCTATTGCTCGATGAGCCCTCGAATGCATTGGATCTGGCGGCGCAACAGGATCTGCGCGAGATGCTCCGCGAGCTGGCGCAGAAGGGAACGGCTATTTTGTTGATCACCCACCATATTGCCGACATCCTGCCGGAGATGGATCGCATTGTGATGATGCGCGAAGGACGGATTGTGGCCGACGGGCCTAAGAAGGCGTTGCTGACAGAGATGCATCTCCAGAGGCTGTTCGGACGGGAGATTGTTTTGACGGAGCGAAGCGGCTACTGGAACGCGTGGTAGGGCGCCATCCAGCCAAGGAAGAAGAGTCTGGCGCAGAGGGCTTTGGCCGCGCCGCGCCAGCCAGACTGACAGGAGACGCCGGACCGCTCCGGGGAGGGACGCATCCGGGTCGCAGGGGCTTGAGGTTGTTGTCTTCGGAGCGAACCAAACCTGGATTGAACCAAGCCTGGAGCGAACCAAGCCTGAAGCGAACCAAACCTGGAGCGAACCAAACCTGGAGAGGCTGTACCGGGAATCTTCTCCAGCCCGGCTATGGCCGGAATCCTCTTGTGCCCTTCAAGTTGTGCCCTTCAGAGCCCCGCACTTTTCAACGCCGGCGTGGATTCCAGTTTCGCTCCCGGACGACGGGTGAGGCAGGACGGAGACGCGTCTGCCGGCTCTATGGCTTCGCTCTATCCTCCCGCGGGCGGCGCCAGCGGAATCAGGTGCTGTTCCGCCACTTGCAGTCGCTCCGTCTGCCCTGGCTGCACCACGAGTTTGAAGATGGCGATCTTGCCTTCCATCGCAGTGGGTTGCGGAACAGAGTCTATGGTCCAGCCATCCGGCACGCTGTGTTCTACGACAAAGACGACCGGTTGCGCAATTGGATTTTGCAGCAGGTACTGCTGCTGCTGGACTACGACCACGCTATGCTGGACGGTCCCGTTCACCAGCGTACTCTGAACGTGGTTTGAAGTCAGTTTGCTCTCCAGATGGCAGACCACGGGATCCAACTCTTCTCCGCTGGGTAACATCTGCCCTCCGGGCACGCTGATTCCCTGGACTCCATCTAGATTGTCCCGAAGAATGAGGCAATCCTGATTCACATGGACCTCTGGCACAGAAGCTGCGGCCCCGCCCGGCGCCTCGGGAGTCTCGCCAACCGCCGATGGGGCCACGGTCGCCGCCGATGGGGCCATCGCCACCGCCGGTGGGGCCGGCGCGGGAGCCGACCGGTGAGAACATCCCGTCCAGCCTGCGGCCCCTAAAGCCACCAGGCTCGCCCATTGACTAACGCTCGATCGTACCTTCATGCGCAACATCTTGTCTCTCCGCCTCATCTCGCTCGCGCCAGTGGACCGGCCCCGGAACGCGCCGCAGACTCCACCTTCCTTGTGGGAGTACAGGCAATCAATGCTTTGGATGTAACAGATGCTTCTTCTGTTGGTTCAGCGAGCACTTTTCCCTTTGCCCAGGTTTGAGTACTCTTGGGCCATGCGGTTTTCTCCGGAGGCGGTTTGGAAGACGTCCTGTTCCCAACCGGAGTTGCTGTGAGTTGCTTGAAGGCGGCCCGGAAGCAACCAACCGGTCATTTCGAGTTGAGAACAGGCAGACGAACATCCGCAAGGAGCGGGCAGCTCCCCTGCCCAAAGACTGTTCTTCCATCGATTTCTTGACCTCCCGGCGCAGAAGGTCAAGAACTTCTTCCTTGGCGAGGGCGCCTGTGGATGTCAAGCGCAGCATCGCAAATGTTACCGACAGAAAGATGGCTCAAACCATGGAACACGCTGAAAGCTCGTCCTTACCGTGCGCGGGCCTTGAGATTCGTCCCTGGCAGAGGACACGCTGGGATCTCCTCTCGCTGGGTGAGGTGATGCTCCGCTTCGATCCAGGCGAAGGCCGGATCGTCAATGCGCGCAGCTTCCGCGTCTGGGAGGGCGGAGGGGAATATAACGTCGCCCGCGGCCTGCGCCGCTGCTTTGGCCAGCGTACGGCGATTGCGACTGCCCTGGTGGATAACCCGGCCGGCCGCCTGGTGGAGGATCTGATCCTGCAGGGCGGCGTGGATGCCTCGCAGATCCGCTGGGCAGCGTTTGATGGCGTTGGCCGGGAGACACGCAACGGCCTTTATTTTATGGAGCGCGGCTTTGGCGTTCGTCCCAGCCTGGGCATGATGGACCGTGGACACACAGCGATTGCCCAACTTCGTCCCGGCGAGATCGACTGGAAGAGGATCTTTGGGAGCGAAGGCGTACGGTGGTTCCATACCGGCGGCATCATGGCCGCGCTGAGCGAAGACGCCACAGAGGTGGTCCGCGAAGCCATGGCGGCGGCCAGGCAGTACGGCGTCGTGATCAGTTTTGATGCCAATTACCGGCCCTCTCTATGGAAGGCTCGCGGCGGACGCCAGCGTTCGGTGGAGGTGAACCGCTCGTTGTTGCCCATGGTGGACGTCTTCTTTGGCCATGAAGGGGATGTTGCCGCGGAGCTGGGTGAGGCGTCCAGCCGCCCGGCCTGGCATCAGATCGAAAGCTTTCGTTCGATGGCCGAGCGCGTTCATAGCGAGTTTGCCAACCTGAAGGTGATTGCCACCGCCATCCGACGGGTGCATAGCGCCAATCACAATGGCTGGGGCGCTTTCGCGTACTTCTGCGGTTCCGCGACGGAGAAGGCAGAGGCCTATGCCGGTCTGCATTTTGATGATCTTGAGATCCTGGATCGAGTGGGCGGCGGCGACTCCTTTGCCGCAGGTTTGATCTATGGCCTGCTGGAGGGCAGGGGCCTGGCCTGGGCGTTGAACTGCGGCGTTGCCCATGGCGCGCTGACGATGACCACCCCAGGGGATGCCTCCATGGTCACTCTTCCCGAGGTGGAGCGTCTGATGGCCGGCGCGGCCTATGGAACGCTGCGTTGATCAAGGTGCGGGGTGTTCAGGGTGCTCCGCCAAAAGACATGGCGCTGCGGAGTGCCTAGGGGTGAAGCTTGCTTGTATACTCAAACCGAGAAGAAGGGTCATTCTGGGTCGGGCGCTGCGCCTCTCGCGGCCTTAGACAGAAGCCGTTTTCCGCCTCTCAAAATCTTCCGTGCAGGTGTATCCCGATGCTTCGACTTTTCCCGGCATTGTCCTCAATGAAGACACGACGGCAAGTCCGCTTGGGGAGAACCGTCCTCACGGAAAGAGCAATAGCGCAGGGTTGTGCATGAGATCCACCCCCCGCAACGACGATCCATCGGCTCAGCCGCGACGCAAGCGAACCAGCTTGAAGGATCTGGCTGCCTACCTAGGTGTCTCTCAGACCACCATATCGTTTGTCTTAAATGATGCTCCCCTGGCCAAGAATCTCACGGAGGAGACCCGGCGCCGCGTTGTGGATGCAGCGCGCAAATTCAACTATCGGCCCAGCTACTTTGCCGTCAATCTGCACAAGACGAGCAGCGACTCCGTGGGCATCCTTTTGCCGGAACACAGCGAAGGCTACAACACGGTGGTGATGGAGGGGGTTGAGAGCTTCCTTCTGAAGCAGCATTATCTTTACTTCACCGCCTGTCACTATCACAAGCCCAACCTCGTGGTGGAGTACGCGGAGCTTTTGCTCAATCGCGGCGCAGAGGGAATTTTGGTGTTGAACTCCAACGCGGACTTTGATACCCCGCTACCCGTGGTGACGATTTCCGGCCATTTGGAGAAGCCTGGCGTAACGAATGTGGTCCTGGATCATCGGGCCGCGGCTCGCCTCGCTGTCCGCCATCTTTACGCTCTGGGGCACCGCAAGATCGCTTTCATGAAGGGCCCTCACTCCATTGGCGACTCGGCGTTTCGCTGGGAGGCGATGATGCAGGTAGCCCGTGAGTTCGGCGTTCAGCCCACGCCGGAGCGCATCGTCCCGCTGACGGAGCGAGGCTGGACGCCCCATATCGGCTACGGACCGACCCAGCGCCTGCTCAACGCCACGCGGGATTTTACCGCTCTGGTTGCTTTTAATGACATTGCCGCCATCGGGGCCATCCGGGTGCTTCACGAGTGCGGGATTGCGGTGCCTCGGGATCTTTCGGTGATCGGTTTTGACGACATTATCTCGGCCCCCTTCCAGGTGCCCAGCCTCACTACCATCCGCCAGCCCCTCCAACACATGGGCAAGCTGGCTGCAAGCATTCTGCTGGAACGTATCAACGACCCGGCAGCCGAGTATGCCCTTACCGTTCTGGCCAAGCCGACTCTGATCGTTCGCGAATCCACGACCCAGGCCAGCGGCGGACAGCCATAGGAGTTGGTTGAGGGACGCATGGAAGCAGCGAGCGAGACGCCGCAAGGGGCGAAGCCGCCCGTTGCGTCGCGGCCTGGATCTGAATCGCCTGTTGTCCGGGACTCTATCTCTCAGCGAACTCCGGCGTGGCCGGCACTTCATTCACTTCACGGAGCCATGGACGGGGATTCCTGTCGTTTCGCCACGGGCAGCGTGATGTAGGTTTGCTGCCCCGGAGCGCAATAGATGCGTTGCGTGGCCTCTTGATAGGCCGAAGCCGGCGCGTTGAAGATGTTGGGAACAAACGTCTGCGGATTGCGGTCGTAGAGAGGGAACCAGGTGGACTGAATCTGCACCATCATTCGGTGACCAGGAAGGAACACATGATCAACCGCAGGCAGGAAGAAGCTGTAGAGCAGCGGTTTGTTAGGGGGGAGTGGTGATGGGCGGGACAAGTTTTGGCGATAGCGTCCACGGAAGATGTCCATGGAGACTGCTAGCTGGTAGCCGCTCATCTCCGGCTCATCGGTGTCCTGCTGCGGGTAAACATCGATCACCTTGACGACCCAGTCGGAGTCAGTACCACTGGTGGAGGCTACCAGATGAACCTGAGGGCGTCCGCTTACCGTTACGGGTTCGGTAAGAACGGGCGTCTCGTAGGTTTCGACATCCGGACGAGCCGAGGCCGGGCGCTGGTCGCCGACCAGCCATTCGGGCCAGGTAGCGGTCTCAGCGGGCGGTACAGGACGCGGGCGGTAGGGCACGGGCGTGGCGGGATTGGAGACATACTGGTCATACGCTTCGCCGCCGGGCGTTGGTGGTGGTTCGAAGCTCAGTCCGTGGTCGGCATAGAGATAGAGCGGTTTTCGGTCGATGCGGCAGTCGCCGTTGCAGGATGGCCACTTGGATAGCTGTTCCCACTGGTTGGGGCCGGTCAGGAAGGCGTTGACATGCGCCAGATGCGCATCGGGTCCATTCTCCTGGAGATGCTGCGCGAGAAAGGGCAGCAAGACGCGATGGACGAAGTAAGCTGATGTATCCGACCCGAAGTTGATGGCCCCAAGGTGTGCGCCCTGGGTGGCCTCCTGACCGTGAAACCAAGGACCGAGGGCTAGAAAGAGATTGGCGCGGTTGGCGGGTTCCGCATACAGCGCGCGGTAGACGGCCAGCGCTCCATAGATGTCTTCCTGGTCCCATTCGCCGGCCACCAGCAGCGTCGGCACGGTCAGGGGTTCTTTGGCCAGGATCTTGTCCACCGCCTGATCCTGCCAGAACTCATCGTAGGAGGGGTGGGCGACCAGCTTGTTCCAGAATCCGAGCTGTTGCATGCCGTGCTGGTCTGCGATCGCGCTTGCATTGCCGGCATCAAGATACATGTTGTAGTCGTCACTGTAGTTGGTCCACCACTTCTGGGTGCCTTTGCGCGTTGCCTCCTGCGAGTAAATGTAGGGGATTCCCTGTTCACGGAAGGCGCCGTTGTGGAACCAGTCGTCTCCGATCCAGCCATCCACCATGGGATTCTCAGGAACTGCGGCCTTGAGGGCGGGGTTGGGATGAACCAGCCCCATGAGGGCTTCAAAACCGTCGTAAGAGATCCCCATGACGGCAACCCTCCCATTGCTCTGGGGAAGGTTTTTGACCAGCCAGCCGATGGTGTCCGAGGCGTCCGTGGCATCCGACACCGGAGTTGGGTTTAGCGGACCGCGTACATAGCGGTTCATGATGTAGTCTCCCTGGGACCCGTACTTGCCACGCACATCTTGAAATACGTGGATATATCCGGCCTCAAGCGCCCAGTCCCGAGCTTCGCGCTCGCGCGTGCTGAAACGGTCAGCATCATAGGGGGTGCGCTCCAGAATGATTCCGGCGTGCTGAATAGACTTCGGGATGACGATCACGGTGTTCAGCTTGGTTCCGTCGCGCATCGGAATCTGCACCACGGTGCGGGTGTAGCGCAGATCCTTGGTTGCCGGTATGAAAGGCCGCGGAATCTCAGTGGGTAGAGCGGGATACTGCGATTGGGCTTGTGGCGCGGTCGGCTGCTGCGCCGTGGCGCACCTCGATCCGGGTAGAAGCAACAACGCCGAGGCAAGCAGTAGCGGGGCTGCAGGAGGGGCGAGGGTACGAATTCGAGTTGGCATGCATGAAAGGATACAACCAAAAAACGCCGTCAGCGCTTGCGTCAGCAGACCTTTCCTTTGCCAGCAGAGGACCCTGGGCGTGACCGGGCGGCGGTTGCGGATGCTCCTCTCTCTCAGCGTTTCGCCACGGGGCGGCCTTGGGCGCCTCTGCGCGCGGTCATGGGCCGAGAAGTGCTCTAGACTAAAGAGGTGAGTCCTGCAACGATGTCTATCGTCGAGATTCGAGAGAAAGTGAAGAGCGGTGGCCGCGTGAGCGCGCAAGACGCGCTGTGGCTTTGGAAGAACGCCGGAGATGGGGAGTTGCGCGAGTTGGCGCAGATAGTGCGCGCCCGGTTTCATCAGCCCGAGGCGTGTACCTATATGTTGATGCGGATCATCAACTACACCAACGTCTGCGTGGCCCAGTGCGATTACTGTGCGTTTTATACTCTGCCAGGCGCTGCTGACGGGTACGTGCTTCGTCAAGAGCAGGTGTTCGCCAAGATCGACGAGTTGATGGCCATGGGCGGGGATCTGGTGGGGTTCAATGGGGGATTCAACCCGCAGTTGGCGCTGGACTACTACTGCGACTTGTTTCATGCGGTTCGCGAGCGGTATGGGGACAGCATAGAGTTCTATGCGCTGACCGTGGCCGAGTTCATGTACCTGGCCGACCACGCCAAGTTGGAATATTCCGCTACGGCGAGGAGACTGAAGGAAGCCGGAGTTCGCTGGGTGACCGGGGGTGGTTCTGAGATTCTGACGGAGAACTTTCGGCAGAGGCATAGCAAGTTCAAGTACACGGTGGTTCAGTACTTTCAG
>JAKART010000100.1 GCA_021819255.1 Acidobacteriota bacterium | reverse complement strand
CGCGTTCTCCCTTCATCGTGCTGGTGAACCAAGGCACGGCTGGACCGGCGGAGCTGATTGCCGGCGCTTTGCAGGATGATGGCCGGGCCCAATTGGTGGGTGAGAAGACCTTCGGAGAGGGATCGCTGCAGAAGACCTTTGTTCTGCCGGACGGAGGCGCCGTGATTCTCTCCATCGCGAAGTATGCATCGCCGTCCGGGAAGCAGTTTGAGGACGCCGCCGTCACTCCGGGTACGGTCGTTTCTTCGCACAGCGACATGCTGGAGGGCCTGGATATGGAAGACTCCGGCAGCGCTGCTCCGGCCAACAATACGGCGCCCGGCGGCAGCACGGGTAAGACAGAGAAGACCCCTCCGCCGCCTGACGATCAACTGAACAAAGCGTTGGAGATGCTGAAGGCCAAGGGGGCCTGATCCCGCTGCCGGCCCAGGCTCGGTGGAAAGCTCCCGGGCGCGCTCCGAGAAGGGCTGCGTCGAAGAGGGCGGCGGGAGCCAGCGGATCGATGAGATCCTGGGGAGATTCCAGGCCGGCGAAGGTAGGCGCCCTCGCTCTGCTTCAAGAGCCGTTGGTCACAGGTCTCACCAGATCTCCTGAACTTCTACGGTTGGATTCGACGTGCCTACGCCACGCAGCGCTCCAGACAGAAAGAACTCCCAGCAACGGTCGATGCTGTGGCGCGCGGTAAGCCGGTTCCCGTTCCAGGACTTGGAGATCTCCTCCTGGCGCCTGGCGGGGCGGGCAGGGGTGCTGGCGCTGCTGGCGGCCTCGGCGGCCTTTGGCATCATGCTCGGGCTGGTTCTGGTCTACTCGATCAATCTGCCGGAGATCTCGGAGCTGGAGCGTTACCATCCCAGCGCGACCACGGAGCTATACGATGTCCACGGCCGCATCTTCGGCTCTTTTGCGGAGCAGCGCCGCATCGTCGAGCCCTACGCGGAGTTTCCTCCTGTCCTGCGCAACGCGATTCTTTCCATTGAGGACAAGAACTTCGAGCACAACACCGGCATCAACCTGGTGCGAGTGGTGGAGGCGGCGTACAGGGATGTGCACTCACACGGCAAGGTGCAGGGAGCCTCGACTCTCACCATGCAACTGGCGCGCAATCTGTTTCTCTCCTCGGAGAAGACCTACAGCCGCAAACTGCAGGAGATCCTTCTGGCGCTGGAGATCGAGCGCCGCTTTACCAAAGCCCAGATCTTTACTCTGTACGCCAATCAGATCTATCTTGGCGCCGGCGTCTACGGCTTTGAAGCCGGCTCGGAGTACTACTTCAGCAAACCCGCGCGCGACCTGACCCTGCCGGAGGCGGCGCTGTTGGCCGCTCTGCCCAAAGGCCCGGAGTACTACTCTCCCCTGCGCTACCCGGAGCGAGCGTTGCGGCGCCGGAACCTGGTGCTGCGGGAGATGCTGAACAATCGCAAGATCACCCGCCGGCAGGAGGGGGAGGCCGAGGCGGCGCCGCTGGGCTTGCATCTGGAGCCGCCGCCCAACGGCGCCGCACCCTACTTTGTCGATGAGGTGCGCCGGCAACTGGAGAGTGAGTATGGCTCCGATCAGGTCGAGAGAGCCGGTCTGAGGGTTGACACCACGCTCGATCTTGATCTGCAGCGCGCGGCCAATCAGGCGGTGCTGGATGGCCTGGCTGCTTACGAGCGTCGCCGCGGCTGGCAGGGCAACCTGGAGAATGTTCTGAAACATGGCGCGACGCTGGACGGCTACAAACACCCGGACTGGTCGCAGGCGATCGTTGAGGATGGGTATGTCCATGCGCTGGTGATTGGCGTCTCCGCCTCACGCATCACCGTGAAGATGGGCAAGCTGCGGGCGACCATGGCGCCTGCCGATTGGGCATGGACGGGGGTGGCCAAAGCCGCGGACCTGGTTCAGGTAGGGGATATCGTCTACGTCAAGGTGGTCAGTGGCGCTTCGGCTGCCGGGCCGGAGAGACCCTTGCATGTGACGCTGGAGCAGGACAGTGGAGCCCAGGCGGCGCTGATGGCCGTGGACAACGCCAATGGCGAGGTGCTGGCGATGGTGGGCGGGCGCGACTTCCAGAGCTCGCAGTACAACCGCGCAACCCAGGCTGAACGCCAGGTAGGCTCCTCCTTCAAGCCCTATGTCTACACGGCGGCGCTGGAGGCCGGCCTGCACCCCGATGACACGGTGCTGGACGAGCCGACCACCTTCATGACCGCCGGTGGGCCCTACTCGCCGCATGACTACGAGCACAACTACCTTGGCCCCATTTCGCTGGTAGAGGCTTTCGCCGACTCGCGCAACATCCCCGCCCTGCGGCTGGCCGATCAGGTCGGTATCCGGCGCGTGATTGCGGTAGCCCATCGCTTTGGCATCCGTAGCGAGATTCCCCCGTTTCTGCCGGTGGCCATCGGAGCAGCCGATCTTACTCTGGCGGAACAGGTGGGAGCGTACAGCGTATTCCCCAACGATGGGATTCTGGTGGCGCCGCATTACATTCGACGTGTGTTGCCATTCGATGGCGAGCCCCTTCGGCAAGCGCAAACCCGGGTGAGTGAGGCGATTCCAACCCGCATCGCTCGGCAGATGCTGGTGCTCTTGCAGGCCGTCGTGCAGCACGGAACCGGAGCCGCCGCAGCGCAACTCAACCGTCCGCTGGGCGGCAAGACCGGCACCACCAATAACTACACGGATGCGTGGTTTGTGGGCTTCTCTCCCTCGATCACCTGCGGCGTCTGGGTTGGGTTTGATAACCGCCAGTCCCTGGGCAAGCAGGAGACGGGCGCTCGCGCGGCTCTGCCGATCTGGATGCAGTTTATGAAAGTTGCCCTGGCCGGCCTTCCGCCGGAGCCTTTTCCAGCCCTTCAGGCTCCGCAGACCCGGATCCAGGCTCCGCAGACCCGGATCCAGGCTCCCCGGCAGTCGGTAGCCGGCATTTCGAAGAGCCCAGCGATGCCGGCCACACCCTCTTGGCCGCCCTCGGCAGGGGCGCGGCCCGGCGCACGCCGTCCTGCGAGCCGGGATTCCGGACCAAGCTATCAGCCCCAACTGGTGCATTTGCAGCCGGGCGAGCAGCGGTACCCCAGCCGCTACGTGCCGCATGCGGCTGGTTCCAGCAGATCAGCGCAGCCGTTGTCCACCGCTGCCCGGGGATCCAAAAAAGCAGCCCCTGGAGTGTCGCCTGCCGAGCGCAGCCGAAACCAGTAGCCTTTGCTTCGGCGTGCTTTCGCGCTCCCGGCGAGGCCTGGCCATGGAGCGCTCGGCTGAGACCCAAGTTGTCGGCGTCAAGGCGATTGAAGCAGCGTCTTTCGGAAGCGCTTCCGCGCGGGAGCGCGGCTTGCCGCATCGGTCGGAGCCTACCCTGGTGGGATGGTTTGGCCGAGCGCTTTGGCTAGTCTGAAGTAGCGAGTGGCCCTCTGCACGTCCACGCGGATCTGATCGCGCAAGGCCTCTGGTGAGGCAAAGCGCTGCTCAGCGCGCAGCCGGCGGAGAAAGGTGAGTCGCAAAGGGGTGGTCTCCTCCAGGTCAACTGGTTCGTAGTCCAGCAGATGGGATTCAACCGCGAAGGAGTCCGCGCCAAAGGTGGGGCGGTTGCCGACGTTGGTCACGCCGCAAAAGATACGGTCGGTTCCGATGCCTAGAGTTGTGACATAGACACCGTTCGAAGGGAGCAGATCGGCGTAGGGCGCAAGATTGATGGTGGGCACGGCGTACTTGGAGCCGTAGCCGCGTCCCGGGGCCGGCGTGCTGAGCATCGAGAATGAGCGGCCCAACAGGGCGCGCGCCTCCTGCACTCTGCCGGCGGCAACGGCGGTGCGGATCCGGCTGGAGGAGATAGGGGCGCCGCGAGCCATGCGGGGAACATAGGCTCGTACGGCGAAGCCCAGCACGCGCCCCATCTCCGAGAGGCCGGCGATGTCACTCTCGGCCTGATACCCGAAGCGGAAGTTCTCCCCCTCGTGGACTTCGATGGCATGCAAGCCGAGATGCAGGACCTGCTGGGCGAAGTGGAGGGCCGTCCAGCGGCGAAGCTCCTCCGTGAAGGGAAGCACCAGAACACTGTCCAGTCCGGTGTCGGCCAGCAGCCTCAGCTTCTCCTCCAGCGGGGTGATCAGCCGCATCGGGGAGACGGGGTGCAGTACCTGCGCCGGATGAGGATGGAAGGTGACCGCGCAGGCGCGCGACCGGTAGATACGGGCACGCTCCAGAAGGGAGGCGATGACCATCTGATGCCCACGGTGCACACCGTCGAAGTTTCCAACCGTGACCACCGAGGGAGAAGAAGAAGAGCCGAGTTCAGCAAGTGAGCGATAGATCTGCATGGAAGAAGAGGCGAAGCCCGGGCGGGGCCCGTCTTATCGAGAATGGGAAATCTTGAAGCCGGGCGGCTGGTTACTCCGCAATGCGAAAAGTCAGTTTAAGGCCATCGTGAGCCAGCCGTATGTGATTTGGCAACCTTGCGTTGGTGGCCTCATGCTCCAGACCGTGGCTGATGTGGGTGAAGAAAGCACGGCGTGGCCTGATCCTCTCCACCAATTCAACCGACTTGGCCAGATGGGAGTGGCTGGGGTGTGGTTCGGGGCGCAGGGCGTCCAGCACCAGAATGTCCAGATCCTGAAGCAGAGGGAAGCTCTCCTCGGGAATTTCGCTCATATCGGTCAGATAGGCCGCGTCCCCAAAGCGGTAGCCGGCGATGCTGTCAGGCCCGTGAATGAGGGGAACGCGGATGAAGTTGGCTCCAAAGAGAGGGATGGTAGAGCCGGCCTCTGCCCGAATACGGTGCAGCGTGACCCGCGCGCGAGTCGGATAGCGGGCGACCTCGCTGAAGGTGTAGGCAAAGATTCGTTCCAGGATTGCCGCCGTGGCATCGTCGGCATAGAGAGGCAGTCCATCGGCGTGGTGGAAGCTGAGCGGACGAAGGTCGTCCATCCCCAGGATGTGATCGGCATGGCCATGGGTATAAAGGACCGCGTCCAGGCTCGTGAGCCGCTCCCGCACGGCCTGAAACTGGAAATCCTGGCCGGTGTCGATGACCACATGACGGCCGCCGTAGGAGAGCAGCACGGAGGGGCGGGTGCGCCGGTTGGGAGATCCCGGCTGATAAGCTGAGGCGCAGACGGCGCAAGAACAGCCCAGCGTCGGAACCGCCATCGAGGTTCCACTTTGAAGAAAGGTGAGAGTCGCTTGCATGCTTGTGTCCGTATCTTGCGGAGCGGGCTTGATGCCGCTGGAGAGCCGTTCTTCTCCATCCGGCTCGCCCGGAGAGCCCTAAGCCGCTAGCGGACGATGCGCGGTCCCGTGCCCGGGATGGAAGGGCCTGCCGGAGAAGTGGCGCTCTGGGTTTGCCGGGCAACGGCGGAGCGGGAGAGAGCCTGGGTTACCTCCAGGAAGTCGATGCGCAGCTCGAACAGAGCCGTATCCAGGAGTTCGGTCTCCGCTGGGGTGCGGTTTCCCAGGGTCTTCTGCTGGAGAACCACCAGCATGTCGATGGTTTGTCGCGCTCCAAGAAGATCTACCTGCGGCTGCTGGCCGGGCAGGGCGGCTCCGCCCAACTGCATGAGGGCCTGCATGTAGAGCGACTGAATGACCTGTTGCAAGGTGATCTCCGGCGGCCGCTCCATGCCTGGGTTGGTGGCTCGGATGGCTGTGTCCAGACGATCGACGGTGGCGTCATAGGCGCGCTTGGCCTGCTCGGCCTGCTCGGCGGTCGGGAGGGGAGTCTCCTGGACTTTGCTCTCCCGAAGCTGGCTCTCTTGGACCTGGCTCGCTTGGACTTTGCTCTCCCGAAGCTGGCTCTCTTGGGCCTGGCTCTCTTGGACCTGGGTGGCTTGGACCTGGGCGGCTACGGGCGCCGGGCCGTCGGGGGCTGTGGAGGCGAAGGGTATGGGCGGGGTCTTGAGGGCCGGTGCGCTGTGCCCGGGCTCAGGGCTGCAGCCGGGCTCAGGGCTGTGCCGCTGGGCGGTTTTGGCCTCGGGACGCAACTCGCCCTCGGCGGTGAACTTGCGACGGTCATTGATGACGAACTCTTTGATCTCAGCCATACGCTCAACTCTCTATCTGTTCTTCTGATGCTAACCCGAGCCAACCGATCCGCCGACGCAAAAGCGCCACCCCGCCGGGGTACGCAAGCTGCTGCGCGGCTCCGGACGCTCCCTGCCCAGGTTCTGCGTTTTGCGCCGCTTGGCGAAGGTATCCCAAGCCGAGCAGCGCCGGACCCTCGGGCAGAGGCACCGGTCCGGCGCTGGTCAACTCCCCGGCTGGTCTGCCGGCTAGCTCAAGCGGGGCTGGAAGTGTGGCCGGAAGCTCGCCTTGCAGACGAAACGCGGCGAAGTTGCGATGTACCTGGCCGCGCGATCGGATTCGCTCGACGATCTCCTGGCCCAGATAGCAGCCCTTGGCAAAGTGCAGAGCGTGCGGTTGTGCCGTCTCCTGGGGAAGATCATGGGCTGACTCCGTGTTGCGGATATCCTTGCCAAACAGCGGCCATGCCTCCAGCAGGCGCAGCCACTCCAGGGCCGCGGAAGAGAGCTGGGGAACTTGCAGGCCCTGGAGAGCACTCTGCACGCTCTCGATGGTGACCGGGGTGGAGCGCAACGTAAAGACCGGCGTCTCTCCTCGATCCGGGCTGAGCAGAAGCAGCCGGCCGTGCCGGGTATCGGCAAGGGCCAAATGCGAGCGCTCGATCTTGGGCAGGTTGAGAGCCTCCAGAGCCGCAGCCGCCTGGCCTCCCAGGATCAACAGTTCTGTGGGAAAGTCTTCAACCGGCTGAACTTCGACGTCATCCATGATGATGAAGCGGTCCAGATGGGTGCGGATGGTCTCCATCTGGGATTCCGAGCTTGCCAGCAGAAACCTGGGGGGCTCCGGATCGGGCTCGCGATACACCATGGCATCGCCCAGGATGTGCCCCTGGGCGTTGAGCAGGAAGTTGTAGTTGCCCTCACCCGGCTGCAGCGACTTGATGGAGTTGCTCACCATGCCGTTCAGCCAGCGTGTGGCATCGGGGCCGATGATGCGCAACAGGGCGGTGTCCTGCACCCGCACAAATCCGGCGGCGTCCCGCACGATGGAGAGCTCTGGTTGATCCCGCGTGGACATGAATCTCTTGCGTCCTCCTTGAGTGTTTCGATCTTCTTGTCTGTCTCGATGCTTCCTCGAGGATCGTACAGGATGCGGACTCGCTTGGTTCCTTTTGTACTTCCTCTTCAAGGATAGCTTTGTTTCAGCCGGTGGTGCTTGCCCGGGAGGTCCAGTCCGGCTTTGGATCTGCAAGATCGTCTTGCGGCCCGCCGGCTTTCGCCGCAGGCCTCCCCTGCGTACACTGGGTGTTAGCGTGATGGGTTGTCCGGAGGCGGTTTGACCTGGGGAAAATGGGTGTCGGCAGCGTTGATTTGGATAGGGATCGGTCTGGGAATCGCAGGCGCACAGCCCAGGGCAGGGGAGCAGACGGCAGCGCCTGCCCAGGGGCCGGTAAGTTCTTCCCCGGCCGCGGACACGGTATTGACGCCCCGGCAGGAGCAAACTCTGCTGGAGGATGAAGATCAGATCCTGCACTTTGTCAGCCGGATCACCCAACTGCCGATCAAGTCTCCGGTCAAATGCCGCTTTGTCTCCCGTCAGCAGGTCAA